>NZ_JBVHDS010000014.1:0-143939 GCF_055563255.1 Streptomyces sp. NPDC002958
TGGAAGCCTCAAGAACTCCCATCATCGCAGGTCACAAGGCACTTCCTTATTTCTCGAAGAGTCATCCACAGCCATCAGATCGGTGGATCGAGGCTTAGACCGACCGGCAAATGGGAGGCGGCGTCGCGGTGCTGGGCACGCGCATCTGCGGCGTTGTCGTCAGTCAACAACTCCCCCATAGCCTTAAAGGCATGGGGGGACCCCCTTCGCGTTGCCTCCCCTCCTCCGCCTTGCAGCTGCACGCACCCAGCACCGCTCCTTCTCCCACCCCCCATTTGCCGGTCGGTCTTAGACCGTCGGGTGATCGGAGCCCCGGCTCAGGAGACTGCCCCGCCCGTCCGGAAGGCGCGCAGCCGGTGGTACGTCTCCAGGCCGTCCGGCACCCACTCCCAGTCGCCGAGCCGCCGCTCCAGCTCCGCATCGGTGAGAAAGGTGTGCCAGGCGACCTCCTCCACCTGCGGGTTCACCGGCAGCTCGCACCGCACCTGGTAGACGTGACTCCACCAGGAGTGCTCCGCGCTCTCGTAGAGGAACTTGAACAGCGGCTGGGGACGGGAAAGTCCGCAGACGCCCAGCTCCTCCTCGGCCTCCCGCAGCGCCGCCTCGTCGTAGGACTCGCCGGCCCCGACCACCCCGCCGACGAACATGTCGTAGTGGGACGGGAAGAGCAGTTTGGTGGGGGTCCTGCGGTGTACGAAGAGTCGGCCCCCGGCATCCCGGGCCTCGATGAAGACGCAGCGATGGCGAAGGCCCCGCGCGGTCGCCTCACCGCGCGGGGCCTGCCCCACGACCACGTCGTTCTCGTCGACGATGTCCAGGATCTCGTCAGAAGGATTCATCGGATTCCTCCGTGGATACTCCGCCCTTCAGGGCGGAGAGGAAGCGGACTCCTGCGGAGCAGGGCAAGGAGCGGAGTTTCACGTCCCTCATCCAACATCAGTCGTCAGTCAGTCAGCAAAGCACAGCCGCAGCCATCAGCCAGCCATCAGCCTCAGCCATTCGCCGGCGGTCCGGGCCCCCTTGGGTGTCCCGCTTCCTGATGGGACGTCAATGAATGTCGAGCCGGAGGTTTCGCAGGCTCGCGGGAAGGCCGACGCCGGCAGGTGCCAAAGGGAGCCTGTTCTGGAGGTCGGCAGCGATGTTCCGGATCGCGGGGAGCCGCGCGAACAGCGCCTCCCCGGGGCAGTCGGTGGCATAGCCGTCGCGATGGCCGGAGATGGCGTCGAATTCGGCCGAAGCTCCCTTGGTGTAGAGGCTCTTGTCATTCGTGGACGTGAGCCGCACCCTGCTGGTGGGGTCGACACCGCTCAGGCCGAGCTTCCAGGCGGCGAGGGCCGCGATCGCGTGTTCCATGGCTGCCGGTACCGGCGTCCCTCGATCGAAGGTGCCGATCGCCGCGATCCCCGTGGTGCCCTGGTTGAACCCGAGGGTGTGGGAGCCGATAACGGGGCGGTCGGCACCGCCGGCACGGCCTTCGTAGATGGTGCCGCACTTGTCGACGAGGAAGTTGTAGCCGAGGTCGCCCCATCCCCGGTCACGGGTCTGGCCCGTATACAGATTGCGCAGGGTGCGCGGGACGCTCGCGCAGCCGTAGTCGTTGGGAGTGTCGGTGTGATGGACGAAGACCGCTGTCACCCCTCTCGCGTAGTGGGCATGGGCATCGCGCTTGGTCTCGTCGGCCCGCCACTGCGTACGCGACACGATGGCGGGCCGCGGCGCTCCACGAGGGAATGCCACTGACGTCGCTCCGAGGGTCGGGAACGGCCGCGCGGAATCGGCAGCCGGCTCCGCAACCGCTCCGGCAGGCCTCACGACGAGAGTGCCTTCCGGCGCCGTCTGGCCGACGGCACCGGCCGTCGTCACCCCGGACGGAGCCGCCATGAGAGGTACTGCCATAGGAGTCGTGACCCACAGCGCTAGTCGATACAGACGCACGGGGAAACCTTCCTCGTCTTTCGCCGAGGGGACGGCGGGAGCACGTACGCCCAACAGCATTGCGGTGGGAGGTTCGCTGCGCGCGTCGAGTTAGTGCAGTGAGGCGAGTTGGTGCAGTGGGGCGAGCTGGTCGGCACTCCTGCCAACCGCCGCAAGGGGTGTGCGGGTGAGCCCTGCCGCTCGACCGCACACCCCTTGCGCCCCGGAGAAACGTCGCTGATCACTGCCTCATGATGTACGAGGCGGCGTCCGGGAGCAGGAAGGCGACCCCAGGCCGTCTATCCGCCCGAACTCGGCGACGGCGAACTCCGCGACGCGCTGCCAGTCCTCCTCGGAGGTCACGTCGTGATGCAGGAAGCGGGCCGGGCCTTCGCCCCGAGCCCGGCGGCGGCGGCGCCCTCCTCGTCGAACACATCGGTGATCACCACGTTCGCGCCGCCCGCCCAGGCGAGGCGGGCGGCCTCCTGTGACCAGGAATACGCCGCTCAGTTCGGCTGGAGACTCTTCTCCCGCCGCCCGCCCACGGGCCCCTCCGGCATCGCCGGATGCAGTCCCAGCAGCACGATCCCGGTGACGATCGCCGCGAGACCGGCCGCCTGCCAGGCCAGTGCGCCGGTGCCGGTGCGCAGCTGGTCGCCGAGGAAGCCGACACCGCAGGCGATCCCGGCCAACGGCTGGGCGGCGGTCAGCGGGGGCAGTGAGACCCGCAGCGGGCCCGTCTCGAACGCGCTCTGCACCAGGAGCAGACCCGCCACCCCCAGCACCGCCACCGCGTACGGCTGCCACGCCGTCATCACCGCCGCCCAGCCGTCGTCGGACAGCCGCTGCCCGGTGACCCGGGTGAGGGCGTCCTGGAGTCCGTACAGCAGTCCGGCCGCCACCGCGAGCAGTGCCGGGGCGACCCCGGACTGCGAACGCTTGGCGAAGGCGGTGAGCAGCAAGGCGGTGCCTACGACCACGCCGACCACCAGCCAGTGCCGCAGCGGATCGGACACCGCGTCGCCGCCCTGCGGCCGGCCCGCGAGCAGGAAGGCGGTGACCCCGCCTGCCAGGAGCCAGAGCCCGGACCAGCCCTGTCGGCCGAGCCGCTGCCCGGTGCGATGGCGCGACAGGGCCATCGCGAAGAGCAGATTGGTCGCGAGCAGGGGCTCGACGACGGACACCTCGCCCTTGCCCAATGCCAGGGCGCCCAGCGCCATGCCGCAGACCATCAGCCCGATCCCGGCCAGCCAGCTCGGCACCCGCATCAGGTCCAGCAGCAGCCGGGGGGAGAGGTAGTCGCTCCTCGGGGCGTGCGAGGCGGCGGCCTGCTGGAGGACGAAACCGAAACCCAGACAGCAGGCGGCACTCATGGCGAGCACGAGGACCAGCACCGACACGCTTCTACCTCAAGTCAGGCCGGAAATAGGTGATTTGTTTCGACGATAGCGCCTGTGCCCGCGGGTGGCGGCCCAAGAGCCGCCGACCGGGTGGTTGACGCCGCAACGGCCCGTACCGAAGATCTGACGCACGAGTAACTTCCGGCGTCCGAGCCGGACCGTCACCGTGGCCGTGACCGGATCGCCCCGACAAGGATGGAACCCATGGCGTACGACGCTGATGTGATCGTTATCGGGGCAGGGCTCGCGGGTCTGGTGGCCACCGCCGAACTGGTCGACGCGGGCCGCTCGGTGATTCTGCTCGACCAGGAGCCCGAACAGTCCATCGGTGGCCAGGCGCACTGGTCCTTCGGCGGTCTCTTCCTCGTCGACTCGCCCGAGCAGCGCCGGATGCGGATCAAGGACAGCCATGAGCTGGCCCTCCAGGACTGGCTCGGTACGGCGGGCTTCGACCGCGAGGAGGACCACTGGCCGCGGAAGTGGGCCGAGGCCTACGTCGACTTCGCGGCCGGCGAGAAGCGCTCCTGGCTGCATGCCCAGGGACTGCGGATCTTCCCCGTCGTCGGCTGGGCGGAGCGCGGCGGCTACGACGCCAACGGCCACGGCAACTCCGTGCCCCGCTTCCACATCACCTGGGGCACCGGCCCCGGCGTAGTCGCCCCCTTCGAGCGCCGGGTCCGCGCCGGCGTCGCCAAAGGCCTCGTCCGACTCGGGTTCCGCCACCGGGTCACCGGCCTCGGCCGCACCGCGGGCACCGTCGACACGGTGACCGGCGAGGTCCTGGAGCCGAGCACGGCCGCGCGCGGCACCGCGAGCAGCCGCGTGGCGAGCGGCACCTTCGAGCTGCGGGCCCAGGCGGTGATCGTCACCTCCGGCGGCATCGGCGGCAACCACGACCTCGTACGCAAGCAGTGGCCCCAGCGGCTCGGCACCCCGCCCGCGAAGATGCTCTCCGGCGTCCCCGCCCATGTCGACGGACTCATGCTCGGCATCACCGAGGAGGCGGGCGCCCACCACATCAACCGCGACCGGATGTGGCACTACACCGAAGGCATCGAGAACTGGAACCCGATCTGGGCCGCGCACGGCATCCGGATCCTGCCGGGACCGTCCTCGCTCTGGCTGGACGCCCGCGGCAAGCGGCTGCCGGTCCCGCTCTTCCCCGGCTTCGACACCCTCGGCACCCTCGAACACATCATGAGATCCGGCCACGACCACACCTGGTTCGTTCTCGACCAGAAGATCATCGGCAAGGAGTTCGCCCTCTCCGGCTCCGAGCAGAACCCCGACCTGACCGGAAAGTCGGTCCGCGACGTGATCGGCCGGGCCCGCGCGGACGTACCGGCTCCGGTGAAGGCGTTCATGGACAACGGGGCCGACTTCGTCGTGGAGAAGGACCTTGCCGCACTGGTCCGGGGCATGAACGCGCTCACCGACGAGCCGCTGATCGACGAGGCCGAACTGCGCCGCGAGATCACCGCCCGCGACCGCGAGATCGCCAACCCCTTCACCAAGGACCTCCAGATCACCGCGATCCGCGGCGCCCGCGCCTATCTCGGCGACAAACTGATCCGTACGGCCCCGCCGCACCGCATCCTCGACCCCAAGGCCGGTCCGCTGATCGCCGTACGGCTCCACATCCTGACCCGCAAGTCGCTCGGTGGACTGGAGACGGACCTCTCCTCCCGGGTGCTCACCGAGGACGGCACACCCCTGTCCGGTGTGTACGCGGCGGGGGAGGCGGCCGGTTTCGGCGGCGGCGGGGTGCACGGCTACCGCTCACTGGAAGGGACCTTCCTGGGCGGCTGCATCTTCTCCGGCCGGGCGGCGGGCCGGGCGGCGGCGCGGGCCGTCGGGTAGCGCCGTCCGCGCCCGGCAGGATCGCAGTACGGCGCGACCCACTGCGTGGCACTGCCGCTGCTCCCGGGCCGCCCGGCAGTGGTTCCCGATGCCGGGGAACACCACCACCCGGGACGAGGTGGACGAGGTGGACGAGCTGGGCGGAGCGATGCGCGCCACCTGCGCCACGTTCGCCCGCACCGGCCGCACCCGCACCGGCCGCGCCCGCACCTTCCGCGCCCGCACCGGCCGTCCCGGCACTGTCGCCCTGCCACGAGATCCCCGCCCCGCGGCCGTAGGACACCGGCCGGCCCCTCGTACCGTCCGCCTACTGTTCTGCCGCGCCCACGACGGGGTCCAGCAGTTCGACGACCCGGAACCGCTCGGCGACGACCATGGTGTCGTCGTCGACGGTGAAGTCCGGGTCGCCGAGCGCCTCCCGCATCTCCTTGCTGTGCCAGAACTTCTCGTGTCCCGCACGCCACTCGGCCACCGATGAGTCGCCCTCGCCCTCGTCGATCACATGCTGAAGATCGACGTCGCCGAGGCGCAGTACCCGTACCTCCGTCACCTCCAGCACCGCGGTCTCCCGACCGGCGGAGTCGATCAGAGCGGACCGCTCACCCACCGGAGGCAGCTCCTCCTTCTCTGCCTCGTACTCCGCGAGCAGACCTGTCGTCGACACCTTCACACCGGCGAGCACCGCCCCCACCAGCTGATCGCGCAGCGGCCCGGGAAAGACGAGGAGAAAGGGCTTGAGAGGCTCACGGTTCGACATGACGCCAAGTCTGACACGCGCCACCGGACGCGGCACCGGGTGCGGTGCGGGGACGTGCACCCGATCGGGGCCGTCAACTGTAAGGAGAATGAAAAGAGTTGACACGGTTGTGGGCGGGTGCCCGCGACCCGACCTTGGTGACCTGCCATCGAACATGTTCAAATAGCCGGGTGAACAATGGCCCTCCCGATCCCGAAGGCAAACCCCTGGGCCGCCGTGTCGTCCTGACCATGCTCGGTCTCGGCGCCGCCGGAGTCGTCGCGGCGCCCGTGCTGCAGCGCACGCTGGAATCCGGGCTGGGCGCGGTCGCCGACAAGGACCCCACCGGCCTGACCGGCCAGCTTCCCAATGGCGGCGGCTTCCGCTACTACTCGGTTGCCGCGTCCGTACCGAAGAAGAGTGCCAACGACTACCGGCTGACCGTCGACGGGCTGGTCGACCACCCGGCCACGTACACCCTGGACGACCTGAAGGCGCTGCCGCAGACCCGTATGGTCCGCGACGTCCAGTGCGTCACCGGCTGGCGGGTGCCCGAGACCCCCTTCGAAGGGGTGCGGCTCTCGGCGCTGCTGGACGCGGCGGGCGTACGGCCCGGGGCGAAGGCCATCCGCTTCACCTGCTTCGACGGCACCTACAGCGAGAGCCTCACCCTCTCGCAGGCCCGCCGCGCCGATGTGCTGGTCGCGCTGCGCATGCAGGACCAGCCGCTGTCCCACTCCCACGGCGGACCGGTCCGGCTCTATGTGGCCCCGATGTACTTCTACAAGTCGGCGAAATGGCTCTCCGGGATCACCGTCACCGACTCCGTACGCCCCGGCTACTGGGAGGAACTCGGTTATGACGTCGACGCCTGGGTCGGCCGGTCCAACGGCCGCGACGACGCCCCCACCACCTGAGCCCGCGGAGCGCGTGCAGCGCTTCAGCGCTGCGGAGCGCTGGGTGCACCGCATCACGGCGACGCTGATGCTGCTGTGTGTGGCGAGTGCGGCCTGTCTGTACGTACCCCAGCTCGCCGAGCTCGTCGGCCGCCGCCATCTCGTGGTCACCGTGCACGAGTGGACCGGGGTGCTGACCCCCGTACCGTTCCTGGTCGGCCTGATGTCACGGGCGTTCCGCGCCGATGTGTCCCGGCTCAACCGGTTCGGGCCGCACGACGTCAGTGGCTGCGGGCCGTGTGCCGCCGCGACCACCGGCCGCAGGCCCGTCCGGCGGGAAAGTTCAACGCCGGGCAGAAGCTGTACGCGGCCTGGATCGCGGGCGCGGTGCTGGTGATGACCGGAACCGGAGCGCTCATGTGGTTCACCGGCCTCACGCCGTTGATGTGGCGCACGAGTGCGACCTTCGTCCACGACTGGCTGGCGCTCGCGATCGGGATCGTGCTGGCCGGGCACATAGCGATGGCGCTCGCCGACCCGGAGGCACGCCGTGGCATGCGCACCGGGTCGGTCGAGCGCCATTGGGCACGGTCCCAGCATGCGCTGTGGGGGGAGGGCCATGCGGGCAGCCGCTCGCTAGAGGACTAGCGACAGCAGCAGGATGAAGACCATGGAGACCACGGAGATGATGGTCTCCATCACCGACCAGGTCTTGACTGTCTGACCGACGCTCATTCCGAAGTACTCCTTCACCAGCCAGAACCCGGCGTCATTGACATGGCTGAAGAAGAGCGAGCCCGCGCCGATGGCGAGGACCAGCAGGGCGGCGTGCGTGGTCGACATGTCGGCGGCCAGCGGGGCGACCAGACCGGCCGCCGAGATGGTGGCCACGGTCGCCGAACCGGTCGCGAGCCGGATCGCGACGGCGATCAGCCAGCCCAGCAGCAGCGCCGGGATCGACCAGTTCTTGGAGAGGTCCAGGATCATCTGGCCCACACCGGCGTCTATGAGGGTCTGCTTGAAGCCGCCGCCCGCCCCCACGATCAGCAGCACACCCGCGATCGGGGCAAATGACTTCTCGACGGTGGTGGACAGCCGGCCCTTGGAGAAACCGGCCGCCCGGCCCAGCGTGAACATGCCGACTATGACGGCCGCGAGCAGTGCGATCAGCGGCGAGCCGATCACATCGGTGACCCGCTGGACGGGGTTCTCCGGGTCGTCCACGACGATGTCGACCAGGGCCTTGATCAGCATCAGCGCCACGGGCAGCAGAATTGTCGCCAGGGTGGCACCGAAGCTGGGACGACGGTCCAGCTCCTCCGAAGGACGCTGCGGAATCATGTTCTCCGGAGCCTCGATGTCCACCCAGCGCGCGGCGTAGCGGGAGTAGACCGGCCCCGCGATGATCACGGTCGGGATCGCGACCAGCACACCCAGCGCGAGCGTGACGCCGAGGTTGGCATCGAGGGCGTCGATCGCCACCAGCGGGCCGGGGTGCGGCGGTATCAGCCCGTGCATCACGGAGAGACCGGCCAGCGCCGGGATACCGATGCGCATCAGGGAGTGGTTGCCGCGCTTGGCGACGAGCAGCACCACCGGGATCAGCAGCACGATCCCGACTTCGAAGAACAGCGGCAGACCGATGATCGAGGCGATCAGGACCATCGCCCACGGCATGACCCGCCCGCTCGCCCTGGCGAGGATCGTGTCGACGATCTGGTCCGCGCCGCCGGAGTCGGCGAGCAGCTTGCCCAGAATGGCGCCGAGCGCGATGAGGACACCGACACCTGCAACGGTCGAGCCGAGGCCGGAGGTGAAGCTGGCGATCGTCTTGGCCGGTGCCGCGCCGGCGAACGAGCCGAGCGCCAGCGAGCCGATGGTCAGCGCAAGGAACGCGTGCATCTTGAACTTGGTGATGAGCAGAACGATGACGGCGATGCCCGCCAGCACTGCGATGCCCAACTGCGCGTTGCCTGCCGAAGTGATCGGTTCGACGGCGTCCGCTGCCAGCGTCTCGACGCTGAGACTGGTCACGGTGGTGATCCTTAGCTATCGAGCCGGCGCAGCGCGGCGACGGCTCGCTGGGTGATTTCTTCAGGGGTGCCGGACACATCGACCGAGACGCCGGCCTCGTCGTCCTGCAGCGGCTGCAGGGCGGCGAACTGCGATTCCAGCAGCGCGGTGGGCATGAAATGGCCCTTGCGTTCCGCCATGCGCTCCTCGATCAGAGCCCGGTCGCCGGTCAGATGGAGGAAGACCGCACCCGGAGCCCCGGCCCGCAGCCGGTCCCGGTAGACCCGCTTGAGCGCCGAGCTGCTCACCACCCCGCCGAGCCCCGCCCGGCCGTGCGCCCACTGGCCGATCGCATCGAGCCAGGGCCACCGGTCGGAGTCGTCCAGCGGGATACCGGCCGACATCTTGGCTATGTTCGCCGTGGGATGGAAGTCGTCGCCCTCGGCGTACGGAACGCCGAGTTCGGCGGCGAGCAGGGGCCCGATCGTGGTCTTGCCGGTGCCTGCTACGCCCATCACCACGACGACGTGGGGGGTGCTCATTGGTGGTGCCTCGCTGTCTTCTTCGACGTCTTCCTCGACATCGCTCCGTCGCGCTACTGAAACGTATACGTACGACTTATTCAAGGTGTTGTGACGTAAACGTCGTACTTTCTCTGCCCGGAGGGTGCCCCGTAGGCTGTGCTCATGACCACACAGGGCCCTGGGCTGCATACACATGTGCTGGACACCCTGGGTCTGGAGATCGCCGCGGGGGAGCACCGGCCGGGCGAGGTACTGCGTACCGACGAGCTGGCCCAGCGCTTCGACGTCTCGCGCACGGTCGTACGCGAAGTGGTCCGCGTTCTCGAATCCATGCACCTGGTCGAGTCCCGGCGCCGGGTCGGCGTGACCGTACAGCCGACCGAGGCGTGGAATGTCTACGATCCGCAGGTCATCCGGTGGCGGCTGGCCGGCGCCGACCGCCCGCGCCAGCTGCGCTCCCTGACGGTGCTGCGCTCGGCGATCGAACCGGTCGCGGCCGGCCTGGCCGCCCGTAACGCCACCCCGGAACAGTGCGCGGCCCTCACCGAGTGCGCGCTCGGCATGGTCGCCACCTCGCGCGGCCAGCAGCTGGAGGGCTATCTGGAGCACGACATCGCGTTCCACCGGATCGTGCTCAACGCCTCCGGCAACGAGATGTTTGCCCGGCTCGGCGATGTCGTCGCCGAGGTCCTGGCGGGCCGCACCCACCACCAGGTGATGTTCGAGGACCCCGACCCTGCCGCGGTCACCCTCCACGTCCGGCTCGCCGAAGCGGTGCGCGAGGGCGACACGGCGGCGGCGGAGCGGCTGACGAAGGAGATCGCGGTGGGCGCCCTGCACGAGTTGGACGTGCTCGCGCCCTGAGGTCCGTACCGCAACGCCGCCGCGCGTACGTGCTCGCCCCCTGAGGTCCGTCCCTACGGTGCCGACGTACGCACATGCCGCAGCCGGGCCGCGGCGGAGCATCCGCCCCGGAGTCCTCGCCGACCTGGCGGTCCTGGACCGGGACCCGTATACGGGTCCGCCCGAGGAGATCGGTCACGCGTCCTTCAGACGTACGTGGGCGGCAGGCGGGTCCATGAGGCCTGAGGCGTACGGCGGCCCCGCGGAACGATCCCGCGGGCCACCGGCGTCACCGGGTCCGATCGCCGACCTCGGCAGCACCTCGTCGACGTTCGCGTCATCCGACCGACGGCGGTACATCCCGCCGGGTGGACGGCGGCCGTTCCCCCGCCGACGCGGAGCGCCGCCGTGACACCCTCACGGGGCGTACGGTTGTTCGCGTTCGATCTTCACAAAATGACGGAAACAGGGAGACCACGGTATGTCGCAGCAGGTGCAAGGAGTCATCGCACCGGGGAAGAACGAGCCGGTACGGGTCGAGACGATCGTGATCCCGGACCCGGGCCCCGGCGAGGCCGTGGTGAAGATCCAGGCGTGCGGCGTCTGCCACACCGATCTGCACTACAAGCAGGGCGCCATCAACGACGACTTCCCGTTCCTGCTCGGCCATGAGGCATCGGGCGTGGTGGAGTCCGTCGGCGAGGGCGTCACGGACGTCGAGCCCGGCGACTTCGTCATCCTCAACTGGCGTGCCGTGTGCGGGCAGTGCCGTGCGTGTCTGCGCGGCCGCCCCTGGTACTGCTTCAACACCCACAACGCCAAGCAGAAGATGACGCTGCTCGACGGCACGGAGCTGTCGCCGGCGCTCGGGATCGGCGCGTTCGCCGAGAAGACCCTGGTCGCCGCCGGTCAGTGCACCAAGGTCGACCCGGGGGTCTCCCCGGCCGTCGCCGGGCTGCTCGGCTGTGGTGTGATGGCGGGCATCGGCGCCGCCATCAACACCGGACAGGTCGGCCGCGGAGACTCGGTCGCCGTCATCGGCTGCGGCGGTGTCGGTGACGCGGCGATCGCGGGCGCGCGGCTGGCCGGCGCGGCGAAGATCATTGCCGTGGACATCGACGAACGCAAGCTGGAGACGGCGAAGACGATGGGCGCCACCCACACCGTCAACTCCCGCTCCACCGACCCGGTCGAGGCGATCCGCGCTCTGACCGACGGCAACGGCGCGGATGTCGTCATCGAGGCGGTCGGCCGCCCGGAGACGTACAAGCAGGCCTTCTACGCCCGCGACCTCGCCGGCACCGTCGTCCTGGTCGGCGTCCCGACCCCGGAGATGCGGCTGGAACTGCCGCTCATCGACGTCTTCGGCCGCGGCGGCTCGCTCAAGTCCTCCTGGTACGGCGACTGCCTGCCCTCGCGCGACTTCCCGATGCTCATCGACCTGCACCAGCAGGGCCGGATCGACCTCGGCGCGTTCGTCACCGAGACCATCGGGCTCGGCGACATCGAGCAGGCCTTCGCCCGGATGCACGAGGGTGACGTGCTGCGCTCGGTGGTGGTCCTCTGATGGCCGCCCGCATCGACCACCTCGTCACCTCCGGCACCTTCGCCCTCGACGGCGGGGAGTGGGACGTCGACAACAATGTCTGGATCGTCGGCGACGACACCGAGGCGATCGTCATCGACGCCGCCCATGACGCCGCCGCCATCGAGGCCGCACTGAACGGCCGTACGCTGCGCGCCATCGTCTGCACGCACGCGCACAACGACCACATCGACGCGGCCCCGGCCCTCGCCGCCAGCACCGGTGCACCGGTCCTGCTGCACCCCGACGACCGGCCGCTGTGGCAGCAGACCCACCCGGACCGCGCCCCGGACGGCGAACTGGCCGACGGCCAGGAGTTGGAGATCGCCGGAACGACGCTCCAGGTCCTGCACACCCCCGGTCATGCCCCGGGCGCCGTCTGCCTGTACGCCCCCGAGCTGTCCACCGTGTTCACGGGTGACACGCTCTTCCAGGGCGGGCCCGGCGCCACCGGGCGGTCCTTCTCCCACTTCCCGACGATCGTCGCGTCGATCAGGGACCGGCTGCTCACCCTGGAGCCGGAGACCACCGTCCGTACCGGACACGGCGATTCCACCACCATCGGCGCGGAGGCCCCGCAACTGGACGAGTGGATCGCCCGCGGCCACTGAGTCCGCGGCTCACCGATCCGGCCACGCCGACAGCCGCAGCCCGCTCTCGAAGCGGCGCCGCCCGCCCGTGACCGGATCGGTGAACTCCAGCACCCGGGCGAGGAGCTGGAGAGGGTGCGACCAGTCGTCGGTCGCACCCTCTGCCCGGACCACCGGGTAGACGGGGTCGTGGACGAGCGGCAGCCCCAGGCTGTTCATATGGACCCGCAGCTGATGGGTGCGCCCGGTAACAGGCAGCAGCCGGTAGCGGCCCAGACCCTCCCGGTGCTCCAGCAGCTCGATCCGGCTCTCGCTGTTCGGCTCGCCCGGCTCCTCGCGGGTGGCTATGACCCCGCGCTCCTTGACGATGCGGCTGCGTACGGTCCGCGGGAAGGCCAGGCCGGGGTCGTACGGGGCCACCGCCTCGTACTCCTTGCGCACCAGACGGTCCCGGAACAGCGTCTGGTAAGCGCCCCGCTCCTCGGGCCGTACGACGAAGAGGACGAGGCCCGCGGTCAGCCGGTCCAGCCTGTGCGCGGGCTGCAGCCCGGGCAGGTCCAGCTCGCGGCGCAGCCGGGCCACCGCCGTCTCGGTGACGTGCCGGCCGCGCGGTGTCGTCGCCAGGAAGTGCGGCTTGTCGGCGATCACGAGATGTGCGTCCCGGTGGACGACACCGACGGGGAACGGCACCGGTTCCTCCGGCGCGAAATCCCGGTGGAACCAGATGTACCGGCCTGCGGTGTACGGCTCGTCGGCGGACACCGGGCCCTGTACGGAGACGAAGCGGCCCTCGGCGAACATGGCGTCCACCCGCGCCGCCCCGATCGCGCCCGAGAATCGCGCCAGCAGATGATCGCGGACCGTCGCCCACCGGCCGCCGGGATCCTCGGGGAGCCGCAGCCGGACCGGATCGATTCCGTCCCGCTGCGGCAGCGGCGCCGACGGGGGCTTCGCACGTCCCCTCACCGGGGTGCGCCGACCGGTACAGCGGTGTGCATGGTGCGGCTCCTCGCATCGTCTCCAAGGGCCACCCACAACTGCCCGAACGGCATCCTTCCACAGCGCCGGTACGCGACCTCAGCGCTCGGCAGCGTCGCCTTCCCTGCGGTCACCGAACAGACCCGTCATGGTCGAGTCGCCGCCCTGCTGCGGCCCGCGCGTGACCGCGCGGGTGGCGGCGGGTTGCCACTAAGCGCAACGCAGAATGCCGATCAGGGTTGATCCTGATCGGCATTCTCTCTGTGTCCGAGGGGGGACTTGAACCCCCACGCCCGATAAAGGGCACTAGCACCTCAAGCTAGCGCGTCTGCCATTCCGCCACCCGGACAAGGTGTCTGTCTCGCGGGCCCGGCCCGTTCCGACGTGGAAAACAATAGCAAACATTCGGGGGTGCTCGATCACGCCAGGGGCGTGTGAAGGGCGCATGACGCGATGTGGGGGCCTTGGGTGTGCGGGCCCGGCGCGGGAGGATGAGCGGGAGCACCACAGCGACAGCGGAAGGAAGCAGTGTGAGCGAGACCAACGCGGCCCGAACCGTCTCGGGCGAGGACGAGGTCGTGGACCTCTGTCGTGAGCTGATCCGGATCGACACCAGTAACTACGGAGACCACTCGGGACCGGGGGAGCGGGTCGCCGCCGAGTACGTCGCGGAGAAGCTCGCCGAGGTCGGGCTGGAGCCGCAGATCTTCGAGTCCCACAAGGGCCGGGCCTCGACCGTGGCCCGGATCGAGGGCGAGGACCCGTCCAGGCCCGCGCTGCTGATCCACGGCCACACCGATGTGGTTCCGGCCAATGCTCACGACTGGACGCACCACCCGTTCTCGGGCGAGGTCGCGGACGGCTGCGTGTGGGGCCGCGGGGCGGTCGACATGAAGGACATGGACGCGATGACCCTCGCGGTAGTCCGCGACCGGATGCGCAGTGGCCGCAAGCCCCCGCGCGATATCGTGCTGGCCTTCCTCGCGGACGAGGAGGCGGGCGGTACGTATGGTGCGCGGTACCTCGTGGACAAGCACCCCGGCCTCTTCGAGGGCGTCACCGAGGCGATCGGCGAGGTCGGCGGCTTCTCTTTCACGGTGAACGAGAAGCTGCGGCTCTATCTCGTCGAGACGGCCGAGAAGGGCATGCACTGGATGCGGCTCACCGTGGACGGCACCGCCGGTCACGGCTCGATGACCAATGGCGACAACGCGATCACCGAGCTCTGCGAGGCGGTCGGACGGCTCGGGCGGCACAAGTGGCCGGTCCGGGTGACCAAGACCGTACGGTCCTTCCTCGATGAACTGTCCGACGCGCTCGGCACCCCGCTCGACCCGGAGGACATGGATGCCACGCTCGCCAAGCTGGGCGGCATCGCCAAGATGATCGGCGCCACGCTGCGCAACTCCGCCGCTCCCACCATGCTCGGCGCCGGCTACAAGGTGAACGTGATTCCCGGCCAGGCCACCGCCCATGTCGACGGCCGTTTCCTGCCCGGCTTCGAGGACGAGTTCCTGGCCGATCTGGACCGGATCCTCGGCCCGCGGGTGAAGCGCGAGGACCTGCACGGAGACAAGGCACTGGAGACCAGTTTCGACGGTTCCCTCGTCGACGCAATGCAGGTCGCCCTCAAGGCTGAGGACCCGATCGCGCGTGCCGTTCCTTACATGCTCTCCGGTGGTACCGACGCCAAGTCCTTCGACGACCTCGGCATCCGCTGCTTCGGATTCGCCCCGCTGAAGCTGCCGCCGGAGCTCGACTTCGCAGGAATGTTCCACGGTGTGGACGAGCGCGTGCCGGTGGACGGTCTGCAGTTCGGCGTGCGGGTGCTCGACCGTTTCATCGACAACTGCTGAGGCTCCGCCGCCCTTCCGTCGGCTCTCCGTTGAGATTCCGCTGCTTCTCCGCGTCAACATTCGCCAGCGTGTGCGCATTTGACCGGATCGAGTGAAAGGAACCATGCGCTCGTAGCCCGATTACCTCTTCCTCGTTACAAGTGATGCGGTCCGCGGCTGGGACCGCATTGCGAACTAGGAGGAATAATGATCAAGAAGGTCGTCGCTGCTGCGGCTGTCACTGGTGGTCTGGTGCTCGCGGGTGCGGGCATGGCCGTCGCGGACTCCGGTACCCAGGGCGCCTCTATGGGCAACCCCGGTCTGATCTCGGGCAACGTCATCCAGGCGCCCGTGCACGTGCCGGTGAACGCGTGTGGCAACACGATCTCTGTGGTCGGGGTGTTGAACCCCACCTTCGGCAACTACTGCTTCAACGTCTGACGTTGTGCGTCAACCCGTAAGGGTTTGAATCCGGTCGGCCCCGGAGTGCACGCCATGCACTCCGGGGCCGCTGGGTAATTTGCCCCCGCACGGTCAAGTTCGGGGGTTTTCCGGAAGGTAGAAGGCAGGAATCAACGTATGCGACAGGTCACGCGTAAAGGCCTGATCACCATGGCGGCTGCGGGCGGCGTGCTCGCGTTGAGTGGAGGTTATGCGCAGGCCGACGCGGGAGCGGCCGGCGGCGCATCGAATTCCCCGGGGGTGCTTTCAGGGAATTCGGTCCAGATCCCGGTCGACGTACCGGTCAACGTCTGCGGTAACTCCGTGAGCGTCGTGGGACTGCTCAACCCGGCCGCAGGAAACACCTGCGGAAACGGTTCGCGCAGCGCCACTTCGGGCAAGCACGCCTCGGGAAGTCAGGTGCCCGGCGACCGGACCCAGGCCCATCGGGCGGGAAGCGGCAAGCACCGGGCCGTCACGAGCGACACCGGGAGCGGGGCAACGGCCGAGGGGATCGCGAAGGGCTCGCCCGGTGTGCTTTCCGGCAACAACATCGCGGTGCCCATCGACATCTCCGTGAACGCCTGCGGGAACAGCATCACCGTCGGCGGACTGCTCAACCCCGCCTTCGGCAACGACTGCGGAAATGATCCGGACGTCGTCAAGCCGCCGGTCGGCACTTCCGTCACCGAGCACAAGCCCCCGGCACCCGGACCGCGGACCGTACCGAATACGCCCGAGACACAGAGCGTCACAGAGCTCGCACACACCGGAGCGGGCGGTCTCGACCTGCTGATCCCGGCGAGCGCGGGCCTGCTTCTGGCGGGTGCGGGCACGGTGCTGTACCGCCGCGCCCGGATGGCCGCATAGCGGACCGGCGCGGCGACGCAAGCACGGCGTAGGGAGCGGGCCCCGCAACTGCGGGGTCCGCTCCGTCTCACCAGGTGGCCCGGAGTTGGCGGATGATCCGTCGCCGCAGCCGCACCCTGCGGCTGCCGTCACGGCGCAGCGTCAGTCGGTCCAACTCCCAGTGCCCGTACTCGGCATGGTCGGTCAGCAGGCGGGCCGTCTCCTTCCGGGACACCCCGCGCGGTACGTACACATCGACAAATTCGTATTCCGGCATCGCATCTATTGTGCGGGCAGAGCCCGTGTACGGATAGCGTCTGCACTATGTCTGATGCTGCGCAGCCCACCGCTGCTGAGGTACGCGCCGCCGCCGAAGCGATCAAAGCCGCGCTCGACCATCACCTCGAGGCGGTCGAACGCCGGACGGGGGACGACGATCCCGCTGTCTATGGCGCGTTCAACGCACTGGCCGCTGCCGCCGAGTTCTACGACGAGCTGCTCTATGACCGCTACGACGAAGTGACCCCCTTCGAGATCCCGGGGGCGGAGGACTCCCTGCCGCCGTACACCGGCCCCGAGGAGCCGAACGCGCTCAGCGTGCTGATCCGGCGCGACTACGCGGTGGTGGAGCCGCCGCGGCTGCTCGCACAGGCCCAGCGGATCGCCGACCTCGATCCGGACGACCGCGACGGCGGGAGCGCCGCGGCGGTCGGCTCCAGCGTCCATGCGGCGCTCGGAGTGCTCTTCGGTGAGTACGAACCGGACGAGATCGCGTCCCGGCACACGGAGTTCGGTCTGGAGGAGGGCGACTCCACGCTCTGGGTCACGGCGGCGGAGGAGCTTCCTGAGGCGGGTGAGTGGCTCGGCGCGCCGTTCGACGAGGTGGACCCGCAGCTGGTGGTCTGCCGCTTCGACGTCAGCGCCGTCTTCGACGAGGACGAATCGGACGAGGAGCCGGTCGGGCTGGTGGCGGACAGCTTCTGATCCGCCTGCCGGGCGGGCTCGGAACCGAGCCCGCCCGGCAGTGGAGGACAGGGCGCGACCCGGTCACTGGGCCGGTGTCTCCAGCAGGTTGCGCAGCCGCGTCGTGCGATCCTGGACGGGGGACTGGGTGACCGCGCGCTGGAGCGCCTGATCCACTCCGTGCACGACGGACAGATGCCGCTCCCCGCGGCTGAAGGCGGTGTACACCCAAGGGCGGCTGAGCCCCTGCGCGGCGTCGCCCGGCAGCACGACGACCACTGCGGGCCACCGCATCCCGGCCGCCTGATGGGCGCTGAGGGCCCAGCCATGGCGTACGGACGACTCCACCCGCTCCTGCGGCACGACAACCTCCGTGCCCTCGCAGTCCAGGTGCAGGCCCTCGGCGTCGGCCGAGACGACCACCCCGGGCACGGTCCTGCCGGGCGTCGGGACATGGACGACGCGGTCGCCCGGGTCGAAGCCGCCGAACCGCCCCGGGCCGGGGTTGAGCCGCTGCTTCAGCGCCGCGTTCAACACCCGGGTGCCCGCGGAGCCGCCGTGGCCGACGGTGATCACCTGCGTGTCGGCCGACGGTACGCCGATGGCGCGCGGCACGGAGTCGGCGACCAGCTGCACGGTGCGGTGCACCGCCTCGCCCGCGTCGCGCACGGGGACGATCACCACCTCCTTGCCGGGCGCCGCGACCTGGTTCAGCTCACCGATGCCGATGCCGGAGACCAACTCGCCGATCGGTCCCGGATCCGGCGTACGGGACACGATCTGCGGGCAGGCGCGGGCCGCGAGCACATCCGCGAACACTCGCCCCGCGCCTGCCGAGCCCAGCACGCCCGGGTCGCCGCTGAGCACCAGCCGGGTGCCGTCGGCCAGGGACTCCGCGAGGATCGCGGTGGTCTCGACGTCCAGCTGCGGGGCGTCCAGCACGACGAGCAGGTCGACGGCGATTGCCCCCTCCTCGTCCCGTCCGGGGCCCTCCGCGCCGGCGAGCAGCCCGGCGAGTGTGACGGCCGTCGAAGGATCGCCGGTCGCCTCGGCCAGTCGGCGCCTGCCGTCGACGCTGTGCACGGCGCCCAGGGCGCGCAGTCCGAGGCCGCGGGCCGCGGTGATCAGGGCGGCGGGTTCGGCCCTGGCCGCCTCACCGCCGGTGTGCGCCACGAGGCCATGGGCCGCGACCGCGCGGATCAGCTCAGCCGCCGACGGGGAGCCCGCGGCCGAGGCCGCCTCTGTCCAGTCAGCGTCCTTCTCGCAGGTATTGACCAGCCGGGCCAGACCGTCGGCGAGGCTCTCCTCGGCGAGTGCGTACCGGTCGAGACCGAGCAGCACCTGCACTGGTTCCCGCCCGGACGGGTCCTTGGCGCTTTGCCCGGCGTCCTCGCCGGGTTCTGCGGGGGCTTCCGACTCCTGGTCGTCCTGGCCTTCCTGGAAGACCAGGACGATGCCCTCGGCGACGGCGTGCTGAACGGCAGCATCGGGGTCGGTCACCGAGCGCTCGGCGAGCGCGGCACGTACCGCCGTCGCGTCGAGCGCCGTATGGCCCTGGAGCGCGGCCCGCTCCAGCAGCCAGCCGACCAGGGCCGCGGCCCGTCGCTCGTCGTCCGGACCGCACTCGGTACCCAGCAGGGCGCGGGCGAATCCGTCGGCCTGCTCGGGCCTGACTCCCGGCACGGCCAGCAACTGCCAGGGGTCCTCGCGCAGGGCATCGGCCGCCTGCGCACCGAGGGCCTCGGTCGCCGGACCCGCCAGCGCTCCGGGGGCTCCGCCCTCGGCCAGTACGGCGGCCACCGCGGCCACGGCTTCCGGCGAGGCATCCTGCCGGGCCGGGGCCGACTCGGGTGCGCGGGTGCGTACCGGCGCGGGCGTGGGGGCAGCCCGGCGGGGGGCGGCGGGTACGGGCGAGTCGAAGAACGCGGTGGCCGGCTTCTCACCGCTCTCCACGGCACGCACGGCCGCCAGCAGGTCGGCCGCCTGACCGCTCAGCTTCGCGCCGGCGGCGATGGGGCCTTCCTTCTCGGCCTTGCGCTTCTCGATCCGCTCCCGGAGTTCACGCTGGGCGGCCAGCTCGGCCTCGGCCTCGGAGAGCGGTGCGGTGTCGGCGGCCGCCCCGTCCATGTCGGCCGCGTCGTCGGCTGCGACTGTCCCGTCGGTGTCCGTCGTGCCGTCGGTGTCGGCGGCTGTTTCGGTCGGCTTGTCGGTCCTGGGGGAGTTCATGTCGCCTGTCCCGGTGGTTCCGGAGCCGTTGGCTTGCGTCTCCGCGGCGTCGGCGTCGGCCGTCGTCGATCCCTCGTCCGTCCCGTGACCCTCGTCCTGCGCGGACAAGGCGGGCACGGCGGTGGAGGGGTCCGCGACGACGCCGGTGTCGTCGGCGGCCGGGGGGCCGGGGGTTTCCCCCCGGGGAAGCGCAGTCACAGCGTGCTCCAGTCCTGGTCGGGATAGCGGTGCACGGGCGCCGACACATCGTCGAGCGCCTGGCAGATCTCGTCAGGAAGACTAAGCGCCTCCACTGACAATGCCTCCGTGAGCTGCTGCGCGTTGCGCGCACCGACGATCGGGGCCACCACCCCGGGCCGGTCCCGCACCCAGGCGAGAGCCACCTGGAGCGACGTCGTGGCCAGGCCGTCAGCCGCTGTCGCCACCGCGTCCACGATGCGGCTCGCGGGGTCGTCGAGATACGGCTCTACGAACGGAGCCAGCAGCTCCGAGGCGCCGCGTGAGTCCGCCGGAGTGCCCGTCCGGTACTTCCCGGTCAGGACCCCCCTGCCCAGTGGGGAGGAAGGCAGCAGCCCCACACCCAGATCGAGCGCGGCCGGCAGTACCTCGCGCTCCACGCCCCGCTGCAACAGCGAGTACTCCATCTGGGTGCTCGCCAGCCGGGTGCGCACCCCGGGCGAGGCGAGCTGCCAGGTCGCCGCCTTGGCCAGTTGCCAGCCGCAGAAGTTCGACACCCCCGCGTACCGGGCGCGGCCGGTGGACACCGCCAGGTCCACCGCCTGAAGGGTCTCCTCCAGCGGAGTAACCGGGTCGAAGGCGTGGACCTGCCACAGATCCACAAAATCCGTACCGAGCCGCTCCAGCGAGGCGTCCAGCGCGGCCAGCAGATGCCCGCGCGAGCCGTTGAAGCGGCGGTACGGGTCCGCCACGCCGCCCGCTTTCGTGGCGATGACCAGATCGTGCCGTGGCACCAGGCCCTCGGTGAGCCGGCCGAGCAGATACTCGGCCTCCCCACCGCCGTACACATCAGCAGTGTCGACCAGCGTGCCGCCCGCCTCCCAGAAGGCTTTCAGCTGTTCGGCAGCGTCGTGCTGGTCGGTGTCCCGGCCCCACGTGAGGGTGCCGAGCCCGATCCTGGACACTCGAAGGCCAGTGCGGCCGAGATGCCTCTGCTCCATGGGCGCTGAGATTACTGGCCAGAGCCCCACTCGGCGGAAGCCTGTGGACAACCCGGCACCACGTCGCCCCTGCCGGAACCCGTTGCCGCGCGCTAGAGTCCGGAGCTCAGGGACGTTACTGATCAGTAAGGGGAGCGGCTATGCGGCTCGGCATCAATCTCGGTTACTGGGGCGCGGGAATGGACGGCGACAACCTCGCCGTCGCCCAGGAGGCCGACCGGCTCGGTTACGACGTCTGCTGGGCGGCCGAGGCATACGGCTCCGACGCGCCGACCGTGCTCTCCTGGGTCGCCGCCCAGACCGAATCCATCGACGTCGGCTCCGCGATCATGCAGATCCCGGCCCGCCAGCCCGCGATGACGGCGATGACCGCCGCCACCCTCGACTCGCTCTCCGGCGGCCGCTTCCGGCTCGGCCTCGGCGTGTCGGGACCGCAGGTCTCCGAGGGCTGGTACGGCGTCAAGTTCGACAAGCCGCTGGCCCGCACCCGGGAGTACGTCGAGATCGTCCGCAAGGCGATGACCCGTGAGCGGCTGTCGTACGAGGGACAGCACTGGACGCTCCCGCTGCCGGACGGCCCGGGCAAGCCCATCAAGCTCACCGTCCACCCGCAGCGTGAGCACATCCCGCTCTACATCGCCGCGATCGGCCCGAAGAACCTGGAGCAGACCGGCGAGATCGCCGACGGCGCGCTGCTGATCCTCCCCTCCGCGGAGCACCTCGAGGACACCGCCGTGAAGTACCTGCGGGCGGGCCGCGAGAAGGCCGGCAGGACCATGGAGGGCTTCGACGTGTGCCCGACCCTGCCGCTCGCCGTCGGTGACGACGTCAACGGTCTCGCGGACATGTTCCGTCCGTACACCGCGCTGTACGTGGGTGGCATGGGCAGCCGCAAGCAGAACTTCTACAACCAGCTCGCGCAGCGCATGGGGTACGAGAAGGAGGCGGTCGAGATCCAGGACAAGTATCTGTCCGGCGACAAGAACGGTGCCGCTGCCGCTGTGCCGCACCAGCTCATCGACCAGACCACGCTGCTCGGTTCGGTCGAGCGGATCGCCGAGCGGATGCAGGCGTACGCCGCGGCGGGGGTCACGACGCTGACTCTGGCCCCGGCCGGGTTCACGCTCGATGAGCGGATCACGGCTCTGCGGGCCGGTACGGATGCGCTGGAGCGCTCCGGGCTCGCGTAAGCGCGGCGGTCCCAGGGCCCGGGATTCCTGGGGCTTCCTGGACGGTGCTACGGCCGTGGTGGGGGCTCGGGGGTCCTCCCCGCCACGGCCGTCACGCGGAACAACGTGTTCGGGGCCGTGCGGTTACGCCTGTGGGCGTGCGGTTCGGTGCGGGTCACCGGAGCGAGGGATCCGTCCCCGAACGCCGGACGGGCCGGGGATGTCGCCGGGCGGGCCGAGAGTCCTCCAAGCCCCTCGCAGCCCCGTCCGGCGTAGCCGAAGGGCGTTCCTGTTGCCCGGGTGGGCGTGTCGCATTTGACTGTCGATCGGCGGATGCCGGTACGGAGGTGGCAGTGATGCTCTCGCCAAGGAACCTGTTCCAGGAGATTCTCGACGAAGACGAGTCGTTCCGGCTGTTCTGTTCCATCGCGGCCAGCGGCGAGTCCCAGGGCGGCTGGGAGAACGGCCGTATCGCGGCCCTCGTGCCCGAGAGCCAGCGGGCCCTGGCCCCCAAGATCGCGCGGCACGGAGCCGACGAGGACAAGCACGGCCGGATCTTCAACTCATTGCTGAAGAAGCGCGGGCTGCAGCCGGTCGAGGTTCCGCAGGAGACCGACTACACGATGCTGCTGGAGAAGCACGGCATCGGCCTCGCCCATGAGCAGCTGGGGCGCGACGAGCCGCTCTCCGAGCGTGACATCATCACCTATCTCGCCCACAGCCGGGTCACCGAACAACGCGCCTCCGAGCAGATGGCGCTGCTGCGCAAGTACTTCGCCGACCACCCCGACCTCGGCCACGCGGTGAAGATGATCTCGAACGACGAGGACAATCACCTGGCGTACTGCCACGAGGAGTTGCTCCGCTTCGCCCGCCTCGGACATGGCCGTACGATCCAGCGCATCCTGCGCGCGTGCGCGCTCGCCGAGATCCGGGTGTACCGCGACGTCAGCCTCGCCGTGATGGACCACATGGGCCGCATCCTGCACTGGCCCCGGGCCAAGGCGGCGGTGCTGGCCGCCGGGATCCATGGGGCCTACGCGTACGAACGGCTCGTGGGGTGGCGGCGCATGGTGAGCCTGGAGTCGCCCGAGCGGCGCGACGCGCTGGGCGGTCCCGCGACGCAGGCGCCGGAGTTCGTCTGATCCGGGCGCCGTGCCGGGCCGTCCGTCAGAGCCAGCCGCGGCTCTTGAACAGCCGGTACAGGCCGAAGACCGCGGAGCCCATCAGCACGATCACCGCCGGATAGGCCCACACCCAGCCGAGCTCCGGCATGTGCTCGAAGTTCATGCCGTAGATCCCCGCCACCATGGTCGGTACGGCGGCCATCGCCGCCCAGGCCGAGATCTTGCGCATGTCGTCGTTCTGCCGCACACCCACTTGGGCCAGATGCGCCGAGAGGATGTCGGAGAGCAGCCGGTCCAGCCCGTCCACGGACTCGTTGGCGCGGGTCAGATGGTCGCTCACATCGCGGAAGAACGGCTGCGAGTGCTCGTGGACGAACGGCACGTCCGCGCTCGCCAGACGGGCCATGGGGGCGCTCAGCGGTCCTGCGGCACGGCGGAATTCCATGATCTGGCGCTTGAAGGTGTAGATGCGGGACGCGGTGTTCTTGGTGTCCCCGCTGCCGGTCGGCGCGAACACCTCGGTCTCCAGCTCCTCCAGGTCGACCTGGAGTTCGCCCGCCACCTCCATGTAGTGGTCGACGACGGCGTCGCTCATCGCGTACAGCACCGCGGTCGGCCCGTGCTTGAGCACCTCCGGCTCGGACTCCAGACGGCGGCGTACCGCGGCGAGCGGCGCACCCTCCCCGTGCCGGACCGTCACGACGAACGAATCGCCGATGAAGGCCATCAGCTCGTCGGTGGTGACCGTGTCGCTCAGGTGCTCGTACACCACCGGCTTGATGACCGCGAAGAGCGAGTCGTCGTACATCTCCAGCTTGGGCCGCTGGTGCGCACTCAGGGCGTCCTCCACGGCCAGCGGATGAAGTCCGAATTCGCTGCTGACGCGTTCGATCTCCCTCTCCGTCGGCTCGTACAGCCCGATCCAGAGAAACGCGTCCCCGGTGGCCCGTGCCTCCGCGAGGGCATCGGAGAGGTCGGCGGGGCCCTCGGCACGGCGCCCGTCCCGGTAGATGGCACAGTCCACAATCACGGCGCGCATTCTTCCCTGCTCCGGTCCCTGACGCACTTCATCGACGGCAGCGGCTTACGCTGGCCCGTATGCCCACCCTGATCCTCGTACGCCATGGACGCTCCACCGCCAACACGGCCGGGGTCCTCGCGGGACGCACCCCCGGTGTCGCGCTCGACGAGCGCGGCGCCGCACAGGCCGCGGCGCTGCCCCAACGGCTGGCCGAGCTGCCCCTCGCCGCTGCCGTCAGCAGCCCCCTGCAGCGCTGCCGGGAGACCCTGCGACCGCTGCTCGACGCCCGGCCGGACCTGGTGCTGCACACCGAGGAGCGGATCAGCGAGTGCGACTACGGCGACTGGTCGGGGCGCAAGCTGGCGGAACTCACCGACGAACCACTGATGAGTGTCGTGCAGCAGCATCCGTCGGCCGCGGCGTTCCCGGGCGGTGAGTCCCTGCGCGCCATGCAGGCGCGCGCCGTCGACGCCGTACGGGACTGGAACGCACGAATCGAGGCCGAGTACGGAGATGACGCCGCCTACGTGATGTGCTCGCACGGCGACATCATCAAGGCCCTCGTCGCCGATGCGCTCGGCATGCATCTCGACCTCTTCCAGCGGATCCATGCCGACCCCTGTTCGGTCACCGCGATCCGCTACACCAGGCTGCGGCCCTTCCTGCTGCGGCTCGGCGACACGGGTGACCTCGCCGCGCTGGCGCCGCGCGAGCATGCCGCCGGAACGGACCCGGAACGGTCCACGGCGGCGGACGCGGCGGTCGGGGGCGGCGCTGGGGCGCCGTGATCGCATTGCGCAGTAGGGTGGACGCGCCGTAGGCGCCATTCCCGGGGGAATCCCCCGGACCCCGACTGCCCCTTATCCGCCGTCAATTCTCAAGGGAGACAGGACGTGTCCCGTCAGGTGTTCCTCTACGACCCCCCGGACCGTTTCGTGGCCGGTACGGTCGGGTTGCCTGGACGTCGTACGTTCTTCCTGCAGGCCTCCTCAGGCGGACGTGTCACCAGCGTGGCCCTGGAGAAGACCCAGGTCGCCGCGCTCGCCGAGCGCATCGACGAACTGCTCGACGAGGTGGTGCGGCGGACCGGCGGAAACTCTCCGGTGCCTGTCGTGGCACCCATGGATGTCACCGACACCGCACCCCTCGACGTGCCCGTCGAGGAGGAGTTCAGGGTCGGCACGATGGCGCTCGCCTGGGACGGCGAGGAACAGCGCATGATCGTCGAGGCGCAGGCGCTGGTCGAGCTGGACGTGGACTCCGACGAGGATCTCGCGGAGGCCGAGGAGCGGCTGCTGCAGGACGAGGAGAACGGTCCGCCGATGCTCCGGGTCCGCCTCAGCGGCGCACAGGCCCGGGCTTTCGCCAAGCGCGCCCTGGACGTCGTCAACGCCGGGCGCCCGCCGTGCCCGCTGTGCAGCCTGCCGCTCGACCCGGAAGGACACGTATGCCCGCGCCAGAACGGGTACCGTCGCGGAGCCTGACCGGCACCGAGCTGGTCACCCTGCTCACCGAGGGCCGGCTCACCGTCCGCGGTCAGGTCCGTGGGGCGTCCAACGCGGTGCTCTACTGCACGGTCGCCCACGAGGGCGAAGAGGTGACATGCGCCTATAAGCCCGTGGCCGGGGAACAGCCCCTGTGGGACTTCCCCGACGGCACGCTCGCCCGGCGTGAGGTGGCCGCGTACGAGATCTCCGAGGCGACCGGGTGGGGGCTCATACCGCCCACCGTGCTGCGGGACGGGCCGTACGGCGAGGGCATGTGCCAGCTGTGGATCGAAGCGGCGCCGGAGAGCGACGAACCCTCAGAGGACGGTCAGCCCCCGCTCCTCGCCCTCGTCGAGGACGAGGAGCCCGAGGAGGGCTGGAAGGCCGTCGCCCGCGCCGAGGTCGGGGAGGGCGAGACTGCCCTGCTGGTCCACGCGGACGATCCGCGACTGCGGCGGATGGCCGTCCTCGATGCGGTGATCAACAACGGTGACCGCAAGGGCGGCCATCTGCTGCCCGCACCCGATGGCCGGCTCTACGGCATCGACCACGGCGTGACCTTCAACGCCGACGACAAGCTGCGCACCCTGCTGTGGGGATGGGCGGGGGAGCCGTTGACGGCCGAGGCCGTCGAGGTCGTGGACCGGCTGGCTGCGGAGCTGGCGCCGGGGACCGGGCTCGTCACCCGGCTGGGCGAGCTGATCACCGCGGTCGAGATCGAGGCGTTGCGGGGGCGCGTGGAGGGGCTGAGGGCGTCGGGGCGGCATCCGGAGCCGAGCGGTGAGTGGCCGTCGATCCCCTGGCCACCGGTATGACGAAGTCAAGCCACTCCAGCGATTGAGGAGCGGGGTAAGAGAGCTGAGCCTCCGTACCCCAGCAGACGAACCCACGCCGCGCAAGACCGCCTCTTCGGCCAAGATCCGGCATCCGGTTCGTATCCGGAACATGCATCCGGTTACGCTCGTGGCATGCATGCCTGGCCCGCTTCTGAGGTCCCCGCCCTGCCTGGCAAGGGCCGCGACCTTCGGATCCACGACACCGCGACCGGCGGACGGATCACTCTTGACCCCGGTCCCGTCGCCTGTATCTACGTCTGCGGCATCACGCCGTACGACGCGACCCACATGGGTCATGCGGCGACCTACAACGCGTTCGACCTCGTTCAGCGCGTGTGGCTCGACACCAAGCGGCAGGTTCACTATGTCCAGAACGTGACCGATGTGGACGACCCGTTGCTGGAGCGGGCCGTGCGCGACGGTCAGGACTGGACCGAGCTCGCCGAGCGCGAGACGGCCCTGTTCCGCGAGGACATGACTGCCCTGCGCATGCTCCCGCCGCAGCACTACATCGGTGCCGTGGAGGCGATACCGGGCATCGTTCCGCTCGTCGAACGGCTCCGGGACGCCGGCGCCGCCTACGAACTCGACGGGGACGTGTACTTCTCCGTCGAGACCGACCCGCACTTCGGCGGGGTCTCGAACCTCGACGCCGAGGCGATGCGGCTGCTCTCCGCCGAGCGCGGCGGCGACCCGGAGCGCCCCGGCAAGAAGAACCCGCTCGACCCGATGCTCTGGATGGCCGCCCGTGAGGGCGAGCCGAGCTGGGACGGGGCCTCGCTCGGCCTCGGCCGGCCCGGCTGGCACATCGAATGCGTCGCCATCGCTCTGGACCACCTCGGCATGGGCTTCGACATCCAGGGAGGGGGGTCCGACCTCGCCTTCCCGCACCACGAGATGGGTGCCTCGCACGCCCAGGTGCTGACCGGCGAGCACCCGTTCGCCCAGGCGTATGTGCACGCCGGAATGGTTGCCCTGGACGGCGAGAAGATGTCCAAGTCCAAGGGCAACCTGGTCTTCGTCTCGACGCTGCGCCGCGACGGCGTGGACCCGGCGGCGATCCGCCTCGCCCTGCTGTCGCACCACTACCGGTCCGACTGGGAGTGGACCGACCAGGTGCTCGCCGACGCGGTGGAGCGGCTCGGGCGATGGCGATCCGCCGTCTCCCGGCCCGACGGGCTGCCTGCCGAGGCCCTGGTCGAGGAGGTCCGCGAGGCCCTTTCCGACGACCTGGACGCACCGGCCGCCCTGGCCGCCGTTGACCGCTGGGCCGAGCGCCAGAACGCCGAGGGCGGTACGGACGAGGGCGCACCCGGCCTCGTCTCGCGCACCGCCGACGCGCTGCTGGGCGTCGCGCTGTAGTGCCGCGCGCGGGGACGCCCCGCTGATCTCCCTCCGATGAGCCGGCCTTGGACTTCTCGAACGAAGCTCAGGGCCGGTTCCGTTTTGTTCGTGCTCAAGTGCTCGAATTTGCGCCAGAACGCTCTATGCAATTATCAACGCGCATCAGAACGGCGGCAGTTGCAGCTTTGCCGGGGCCTGCTCCCCGTCTTCGCGGGGCCCGCCTGCCGCCCAGGCCGGAGCCGCCGAACCGGACACTGACCACGGGGACTGGGCCGCGGCGCGGTTCACCTGTTCCTGAACGGCCCGGGACAGCACAGGAGCGCCGGGCGGGTACGTCCCCGCCCGGCGCTCCACCGGTCCCCTCAATCCTCCGAGGAATCCTCCGACGAACCCTGTGGGCCGTCGTCGCCGTCGCTGTCCTCGTTTTCCTTGCCGGCCGGTGGTTGCCGATCCGGCCCGCTCGCGGGCGGCGAGCCGGGCGCCGTCTCGCCCCCGGTCTCCGGCCGGACCGGCTTCGGCGGACGGGTGCGGCCGCTGGAGGTGTCGCGCAGATACGAGGCGTCGCTGCTCTCCGTAGCGTGTCCGCCGGGCGCCTGGCCCGGACCGACGTCCCTGCGGCGCAGATAGCGCTCGAACTCCCGGGCGATGGCCTCGCCGCTCGCCTCGGGAAGCTCCGCGGTGTCCCGGGCCTCCTCCAGCGTCTGCACGTACTCCGCCACTTCGCTGTCCTCGGCGGCCAGTTGGTCGACGCCCAGCTGCCAGGCGCGCGCGTCCTCGGACAGTTCGCCCAGCGGGATGCGCAGTCCGAGGAGGTCCTCCAGGCGGTTCAGCAGCGCGAGGGTGGCCTTCGGGTTGGGCGGCTGCGACACGTAGTGCGGCACCGCCGCCCACAGGCTCACCGCGGGCACGCCCGCGTGCGTGCAGGCCTCCTGGAGGATGCCGACGATGCCTGTCGGACCCTCGTACCTGGTCTCCTCCAGGTCCATGGTCCGCGCCAGATCCGGGTCGGAGGTGACCCCGCTGACCGGCACCGGGCGGGTGTGTGGGGTGTCGCCGAGCAATGCGCCCAGGATCACCACCATCTCCACGCCCAGCTCATGGGCGAAGCCCAGGATCTCGTTGCAGAACGAGCGCCAGCGCATGGACGGCTCGATGCCTCGGACCAGGACGAGATCGCGGGGCTTTTCCCCGCCGATGCGGACCACGGAGAGCCGGGTGGTCGGCCAGGTGATCTTGCGTACCCCGCCGT
This sequence comes from Streptomyces sp. NPDC002958, assembly GCF_055563255.1. Classification (NCBI taxonomy): domain Bacteria; kingdom Bacillati; phylum Actinomycetota; class Actinomycetes; order Kitasatosporales; family Streptomycetaceae; genus Streptomyces; species Streptomyces sp. NPDC002958. The sequence continues at coordinate 29,065 of NZ_JBVHDS010000014.1, forward strand.
CCAGCCAGACCGTCGGCCGGTTGACCTGGAAGTCGTAGTAGTCCTCGGCGTCCAGCGCCGCGAACACCTCGCCCTTCCACTCCCGGTCCAGGTGCGCGACCGCGGTGGAGGCGGCGTCACCTGCGTCGTTCCACCCCTCGAACGCGGCCACCATGACCGGGTCGATCAGCTCGGGAACTCCCTCGAGCTCGATCACCCAGGCCTCCTTCCGAAGTTCACTTGCGTACGCACCAACCTTACGGCTTCCGGCCACTCTCGCCGCAGCCCCTGTGCAGAGCTGGGTGAACCTGTGTCACGGGGGCGCATCGGCGGTCGAATCAGCATCATTCTCTGAATACATCCGAGCTGTGTCCCGTCAATTTCGACCCAACCCTGGACGTTGGGGCCTTCGTGACGCTATACATCGGATGACCAGAGCAGAGGTCCGATGTTATTCCCCTGGGGGCGCACATAAGCGAGACCGTCACGGATTTCGAGGTCCACGACATCCGTTTTCCGACCTCGGAACAACTGGACGGCTCGGACGCCATGAACCCCGACTACTCGGCTGCCTATGTCGTACTGAGTACCGCCCCCCTGCACAGCGCCGACGGCTCGGACCGTGACGACACCGGCATCGAAGGACATGGCTTCTGTTTCACCATCGGGTGCGGCAACGAGGTGATGGCCGCCGCCATCGAAGCGTTGCGCCCGTACGTGGTGGGGCGCCCGGTGCCCCGTACCGCGGCCGACCTCGCCGCACTGCACCGCGAGCTCACCCACGACTCCCAACTGCGCTGGCTCGGCCCCGAGAAGGGTGTGATGCACATGGCGGCCGGCGCGGTCCGCCCCGGCGAGGTGCTCGGCCTCGCCGGCACCGCGGCCAGCGGCAACACGGCATTGGGCGAGGCCCTGGCCGGAATGCGAAAGGCGGGTCGCGGCACGGCCTCGGTACGCGGAAGGGTCATGGCGCTACAGCGTCGACCGCAACCACTTCTCCACGCTCGCCACATGCACCGTCGCCCACGCCCGTGCGGCCTCCGCATCCCGGTCCCGCAGCGCCGACACGATCGCCCGGTGCTCAAGGAGCGTGCGGCTGACCGCGTCCTCCTGCGTCAGACCGCGCCAGACCCGCGCCCGTGTCGTCGGCCCCGACAGCCCGTCGAGCAACGAGCAGAGCACCGAATTCCCGGACGACTGCACGATGCCGCGGTGGAACTCCAGATCGCAGGCGACCAGCTCCTCCACCGAGGGCTGCGCGCCGAGGGCGTCCAACTGCGCACTCAGTACGTCCAGTTGGGCCTCGTTGATGCGGGTGGCTGCCATTGCCGTCGCGGCCGGTTCCAGAATCCGGCGGACCGCGAGGAATTCCAGCACCGTGTCATCGCGGTGGAAGTCCACCACGAAGCTCAGCGCCTCCAGCAGCAACTGCGGATCGAGGCTGGTCACATAGGTGCCGTCGCCCTGTCGCACATCGAGGATGCGGATCAGGGACAGGGCGCGCACCGCCTCCCGGAGCGAGTTGCGGGAGAGCCCCAGCTCCGCCGCGAGTTCGCTCTCCTTGGGGAGCCGGTCGCCGGGCCGTAGCGCACCCGAGACGATCATCCCCTTGATCTTCTCGATCGCCTCGTCGGTGACAGCCATGACGGTCCTCCTGGATCCGGACTGGAATCAGACATCCGATGTATCTCTTCATTATGCGGGTCGGAAGAGGCGGATGAACCAGGTCTGCCGCAGACTGTCCCGGTACGCGACCACCGCGCGGTCATCGGTCGCCCGGGGCCGGCCCCGGAGCGCGGACGGCGCCTCATGCCGTACCACCGGAGCGATGTCCTGTGCGAGCCGTTGCAGCGTCCCGGTCTGCTCGGGTCGGCTCAGCGCGAAGCCGTCCACACCGATCGACTGGAAGTCACGCCCGTACACCTCGTGCCGACAGAGGATTTTGTCCGCCGGACATACGGATGGGGCGGCTCCCCCCGAGGAAGCCGCCCATCCGCATGTGTACGACCCCGTCAGCTCCGGTCGCCGAGCATGGACTCGACATCGGCCCGGATCTGGTCCGTCGCCAGGCCACGGATCGTCAGAGTCGTCCGGCGGCGAAGCACATCGTCCGCCGTCTCGGCCCACTCGTGATCACGCGCGTAGGCGACCTGTGCCCAGATCTCCGGCGCGTCCGGGTGGATGCGCTCGGCCAGCGCCGGGTTCTCGTTCGCCAGGCGTGCGATGTCGAAGGAGAGCGAGCCGTAGTGCGTGGCGAGATGCCGGGCCGTGTCGGCGGCCATGCGCGGACCGGGCGTACCGCCGTCGACCAGCAGCCGGTGCGCCACCGCGTTCGGATTGGCGATGCCGGGCAGCGGGAGCTTCTTCGGCAGGCGCGAGATCGGCTCCATGTCCTCTGCGAGCGGGTGCCCGGGGAGCGCGGCCAGCTTGTTCATCACCGTACGGCCGATGTGGCGGAACGTCGTCCACTTGCCGCCCGCGACCGACAGCATCCCGCCGCGGCCCTCCGTCACGACCGTCTCGCGCTTGGCCTTGGACGTGTCGCCCGGGCCACCGGGCAGCACCCGCAGACCCGCGAAGGAGTAAGTGATCAGATCGCGCGACAGCTGCTGGTCCTTGATGGAGAACGCAGCCTCGTCCAGGATCTGTGCGGTGTCCTTCTCGTTGACCGCGACGTCCGCCGGATCGCCCTCGTACTCCTCGTCCGTCGTACCGAGCAGCAGCATGTCCTCCCACGGCAGGGCGAACGTGATGCGGTACTTGTCGATCGGGGTGGCCAGCGCGGCCTTCCAGGGACGGGTGCGCTTCAGCACCAGGTGCGCGCCCTTGGACAGACGTATCGAAGGCGCCGCGTTCGGGTCCTCCATCTTGCGCAGGTGGTCGACCCACGGGCCGGTGGCGTTCAGTACGAGGCGGGCGTCGACGCCGAACTCCGTGCCGTCCGTGCGGTCCGCCAGGTCGGCGCCCGTCACCCGCCCCTTGGTGAACCGCAGGCCGGTCACCGCCGCGTGGTTCAGGACGACCGCGCCCGCGTCCACGGCCGCGCGGACCGTCATCAGCGCCATCCGGGCATCGTTCATCTGGTCGTCGCCGTAGACCGCGACGGCCTTGAGATTGTCCGTACGCAGCTCCGGCACATCGCGCTGCGCCTTCGCCGGACTGATCACATGCCCGACTCCGTCACCGAACGCGGAGAGCGCCGAGTACGCGAATACACCGGCGCCGAGCTTGGCCGCGCCGTGCGGGCCGCCCTTGTAGACCGGCAGGTAGAAGGTGAGCGAATTGGCGAGGTGCGGGGCGACCTGACGGGACACCGCGCGCCGCTCGAAGTGGTTCTCCGCGACCAGCTTCACCGCGCCGGTCTGCAGGTAACGCAAACCGCCGTGGAGCAGCTTCGAGGATGCGGAGGAGGTGGCGCCGGCGAAGTCACCGGCGTCCACCAGGGCCACCCGCAGCCCGGACTGCGCGGCGTGCCAGGCGGTGGAGATGCCCAGGATGCCGCCGCCGATCACCAGGAGGTCGTACGCCGCGTTGGACAGCTGCTCCCGAGTCTCGGCACGGCTCGGAAGGGAGCCGGAGGCCGGGTGTGTCCCGAGTGCCGGGACGCTCTGCAGGGTGGTCATGGTGATTACTCCTCGACTGTGCTGTCTTCGATCCAGCCCATGGTCCGTTCCACGGCCTTGAGCCAGCTCTTGTACTCGCGGTCGCGGGTGTCCGCGGCCATGCGGGGTGTCCACTCGGCGGCCCGGCGCCAGTTGGCGCGCAGCGCGTCGGTGTCCGGCCAGAAGCCGACGGCGAGACCGGCGGCGTAGGCGGCGCCGAGGCAGGTCGTCTCGGCGACCATGGGCCGCACCACGGGTGCGTCAAGGAAGTCGGCGAGCGTCTGCATCAGCAGGTTGTTGGAGGTCATGCCGCCGTCGACCTTCAGGGCGGCGAGCTCGACACCGGAGTCCTTCGTCATGGCGTCGGTGATCTCGCGGGTCTGCCAGGCGGTGGCCTCCAGGACGGCACGGGCGATGTGCGCCTTGGTGACGTACCTGGTCAGACCGGCGATGACGCCGCGGGCGTCGGAGCGCCAGTACGGGGCGAACAGACCCGAGAAGGCGGGCACGAAGTACGCACCGCCGTTGTCCTCGACCGAGGAGGCCAGAGTCTCGATCTCGGCCGCGGACTTGATCAGGCCCATCTGGTCGCGCATCCACTGCACCAGCGAGCCGGTGACGGCGATGGAGCCTTCCAGGGCGTAGACCGGCTTCTGGTCGCCGATCCGGTAACCGACGGTCGTCAGCAGTCCGTTGTACGAGTTGACGGGCGTCTCACCGGTGTTCATCAGCATGAAGGTGCCGGTGCCGTACGTGGACTTGGCCTCGCCCTCGGAGAAACAGGTCTGGCCGAAGAGGGCCGCCTGCTGGTCACCGAGCGCGGAGGCGACCGGGACACCGTCCAGGACGCCGCCCTTGGCGGTGCCGTACACCTCGGCGGAGGAACGGATCTCGGGCAGCACGGCCGCCGGGATCTCCATGGACGCGAGGATCCTGCTGTCCCAGGCCATGGAGTGCAGGTTCATCAGGAGGGTGCGCGAGGCGTTCGTGACGTCGGTGACATGGACGCCGCCATCGGTGCCACCGGTCAGGTTCCAGATGACCCAGGAGTCCATGGTGCCGAAGAGGATGTCGCCGCGCTCGGCGCGCTCGCGCAGCCCCTCGACGTTGTCGAGCAGCCAGCGGACCTTGGGGCCCGCGAAGTACGAGGCGAGCGGCAGACCGGTCTCGCGGCGGAAGCGGTCCTGGCCCACGTTGCGGCCGAGCTCCTTGCAGAGCGCGTCGGTGCGGGTGTCCTGCCAGACAAGGGCGTTGTGGACGGGCTCACCGGTGTTCTTGTCCCAGAGCAGTGTGGTCTCGCGCTGGTTGGTGATGCCGATCGCCTTCACATCGGCGGCGGTGATGCCCGCCTTGACGATGGCTCCGGCGACGACCTCCTGGACGTTTTCCCAGATCTCGGCCGCGTTGTGCTCGACCCAGCCCGGCTTCGGGAAGATCTGCTCGTGCTCCTTCTGGTCGACGGAGACGATCCGGCCGTCCTTGTCGAAGACGATGCAGCGGCTGGAGGTGGTGCCTTGGTCGATGGCCGCGATGAACGGGCCGGTGGTGTGTGCGTCGGTCACGGTGTGCTCCCGGAAGTCTGTGTGGTCTTGAGGGCTACGGCTCTGTACGCCACGGCTCAGGCGAAGGCGACGTTGTAGAGCCCGCCCGCGATCGTGCCGCCGATGAGCGGTCCGACGACCGGGATCCATGCGTAGCCCCAGTCGGAACCGCCCTTGTTCGGCAGCGGCAGCAGCGCGTGCACGATACGCGGACCGAGGTCGCGAACCGGGTTGATTGCGTAACCCGTCGGCCCGCCGAGCGAGAGACCGATACCGACGACGACCAGAGCGGTGACCAGAGCGCCGAGCGTGCCCAGGCCGTTGCCGTCGTTATTGAGGCCCTGGGTGAGGATCGCCAGGACGAGCACGACGGTGGCGATGACCTCGGTGGCGAGGTTCTGCACGGCATTGCGGATCTCGGGGCCGGTGGAGAAGATGCCCAGCACCGGGCCCGCCTTCGGGGCCGCGGCCTGGTCGACCATGGCCTCTTCACCCGGTCGGCCGCCCAGGATCTCCGGATCGGTGAGATGCGCCCGGAACTGCCCGTAGTACGTCAGCCAGACCAGCACCGCGCCGATCATCGCGCCGAGCAGCTGGGAGCCGAGGTACAGCGGTACGTCGCTCCACTCGGTGCCGCCCTTGATCGCGAGACCGATCGTGACTGCGGGATTGAGATGCGCGCCGGAAACGCCACCGGCCAGATAAGCGCCGGTCAGCACGGCGAAACCCCACCCGAAGGTGATGGCGAGCCAGCCGGCGTTCTGTGCCTTGGAGCGTTTCAGAGTGACGGCTGCACAGACACCGCCGCCGAGCAGGATGAGTACGGCGGTACCTATGGTCTCGCCGATGAAGATGTCGGAGCTGGACACCCGCGACTCCTTTGTCCTTCGTCCAGGGAAGCCGAACCCCGGGTCCCTCCGGTGGTCCGCGCCCACATGGGAGGGCGTTTTCCGGCCCTTGGCGCTGTCACACCCTAACGCCTATTTCCGTTAGGCGTTCGACAATGCCGACCGCTGAACGGCAGTGTTTCCCCCAGGTGAAGAGGGCGTCAAGGGTTGTGTGGCCTATAACTCGATCGTTACCGACAGCCCGCCGCGACGGGCCGCCGGTGACGACCGCCCGCCACGGCGGTCAGAAGCGCCGAGCGCCCAGATCCCTGGAGACCGCGCGGGCGCAGTCCCGCACTGCGGCGATCAGCTCGGGGCGCAGCTCCCCGTCAGCGCAGACCCGCTCCACCGCGCCCGTCACGGCCACCGCGCCGACCGGCATCCGCCGTCGGTCGTGGATCGGGGCGGCCACCGCGGCCACGCCCTCCCAGGTCTCCTCCACGTCCGCCGCCCAGCCGCGGGCCCGGATCAGGTCGAGCATCGCCTCGAACTCCTCCGGGTCGGTGACGGTGTGCGGCGTGAAGGACTGCCGCTCGGCCTCCAGGGCCTCGGTGTGTGCCACCGGGTCGTACGCCGACAGCACCTTGCCCAGGGCCGTGGAGTGCAGTGGCTGCATCGCCCCGACCTCCAGGACCTGCCGGCTGTCGTCGGGCCTGAAGACGTGGTGGACGATGAGGACACCCTGCTGGTGCAGTACCCCCAGATGGGCGCTCTCGCCACTGGAGCGGGCCAGGTCGTCCGTCCAGACGAGCGCGCGTGCCCGCAGCTCGTGGACGTCCAGATAGCTGTTGCCCAGACGCAGCAGCTCGGCGCCCAGCTGGTAGCGGCCGGACGCCGTGTCCTGCTCGACGAAGCCCTCGTGCTGGAGCGTGCGCAGGATGCCGTGTGCGGTGCCCTTGGCCAGGCCCAGCGAAGAGGCGATGTCCGACAGCCCCAGTCGGCGCTCGCCGCCTGCCAGCAGGCGCAGCATCGCCGCCGCCCGCTCCAGTGACTGGATGTTTTTGGCCATCGCGCCGTACTCCTCCACCTCGGTTCGACAATGCTGAACACTATCGGCCGATGCCGACCCGTGCTCGAGCGCGCAGGAAATCTGCGGCACCCCTCCGATTCGGACATCCCCCCGCACAGCATGCCGTCCGTTCCGTGGGACGGAGTGACGGCCCCGGGCGCCGCCCGGCTACGCTGGCCTGGTGCGCCTTCCACCGAAGACGCAAAGCCGACAGCCGTCGCATCCCAGGGAGCACATCCATGGCCTCGTCGCCGACCCCTTCCGCCGACAGCCGGAACCGAGCCGAAGCCCTCCGCGAGGCGCTCGCCACCCGGGTGGTGGTGGCAGACGGTGCCATGGGCACCATGCTCCAGGCACAGGACCCGACCCTCGAGGACTTCCAGAACCTCGAAGGCTGCAACGAGATCCTGAACGTTACGCGCCCCGACATCGTGCGCTCCGTGCATCAGGAGTACTTCGCCGTCGGCGTGGACTGCGTCGAGACGAACACCTTCGGGGCCAATGCCTCGGCCCTGGGCGAGTACGACATCCCCGGCCGGATCCACGAGCTCTCCGAGTCCGGCGCGCGCATCGCCCGCGAGGTCGCCGACGAATTCACGGCGTCCACCGGACAGCAGCGCTGGGTGCTCGGCTCCATGGGCCCGGGTACGAAGCTGCCGACGCTGGGGCACGCTCCCTACACCGTGCTGCGCGACGGCTTCCAGCAGAACGCCGAGGGGCTGATCGCCGGCGGCGCCGACGCACTCATCATCGAGACGACGCAGGACCTCCTCCAGACCAAGGCCGCCGTGCTCGGCGCGCGCCGCGCCCTGGAGGCGATGGGCACCGACCTCCTGCTGCTGTGCTCGCTGGCATTCGAGACCACCGGCACCATGCTGCTCGGCTCCGAGATCGGAGCCGCGTTGACCGCGCTGGAACCGCTCGGCGTCGACATGATCGGCCTGAACTGCTCGACCGGCCCCGCGGAGATGAGCGAGCACCTGCGCTACCTCACGCGCCACTCCCGTATCCCGCTGCTCTGCATGCCGAACGCCGGACTGCCGGTCCTGACCAAGGACGGGGCACACTTCCCCCTCAGTCCCGAGGGGCTCGCAGACGCCCAGGAGACGTTCGTCAAGGAGTACGGCCTCTCGCTGGTCGGAGGCTGCTGCGGTACGACCCCGGAGCACCTGCGGCAGCTCGTCGACCGGGTCCGCGGCTCCGCTCTCACCACCCGCGAGCCCCGTCCCGAGCCCGGCGCCGCCTCCCTCTACCAGACCGTCCCATTCCGTCAGGACACCTCGTACCTCGCGATCGGTGAGCGTACGAACGCCAACGGATCCAAGAAGTTCCGCGAGGCCATGCTGGAGGGCTGCTGGGACGACTGCGTGGAGATGGCCCGCGACCAGATCCGCGAGGGCGCCCACATGCTCGACCTCTGCGTCGACTACGTGGGCCGCGACGGTGTGGCGGACATGGAGGAGCTGGCCGGCCGCTTCGCCACCGCCTCCACCCTCCCGATCGTGCTCGACTCCACCGAACTGCCCGTCCTGCGGGCCGGTCTGGAGAAGCTCGGCGGCCGTGCCGTCCTCAACTCCGTCAACTACGAGGACGGCGACGGACCCGAGTCCCGCTTCGCCAAGGTCACGGCGCTGGCCGCCGAGCACGGCGCCGCGCTGATCGCCCTGACCATCGACGAGGAGGGCCAGGCCCGTACGGTCGAACACAAGGTCGCCGTCGCCGAGCGGCTCATCGAGGACCTGACCGGCAACTGGGGCATCAAGGAGTCGGACATCCTGGTCGACACCCTGACGTTCACCATCTGCACCGGTCAGGAGGAGTCCCGGGGCGACGGCATCGCCACCATCGGGGCCATCCGTGAACTGAAGAAGCGTCACCCCGACGTACAGACCACGCTCGGTCTGTCCAACATCTCCTTCGGACTCAACCCGGCCGCCCGCGTCGTCCTGAACTCCGTCTTCCTCGACGAGTGCGTCAAGGCCGGTCTCGACTCCGCGATCGTGCACGCCTCCAAGATCCTGCCGATCGCGCGCCTCGACGAGGAGCAGGTCAAGGTCGCGCTCGACCTCATCTACGACCGACGCGCCGAGGGCTACGACCCCCTCCAGAAGCTCATGGAGCTCTTCGAGGGCGTCAACATGAAGTCCATGAAGGCGGGCAAGGCCGAAGAACTCCTCGCCCTGCCGCTCGACGAGCGCCTCCAGCGCCGCATCATCGACGGCGAGAAGAACGGCCTGGAGACCGACCTCGACGAGGCCCTCCGGACCCGCCCGGCCCTCGACATCGTCAACGACACCCTCCTGGAGGGCATGAAGGTCGTCGGCGAGCTCTTCGGCTCCGGTCAGATGCAGCTGCCGTTCGTGCTCCAGTCCGCCGAGGTCATGAAGGCCGCGGTGGCCTACCTGGAGCCGCACATGGAGAAGTCCGATGCCGAGGGCAAGGGCACCATCGTGCTCGCCACCGTGCGCGGCGACGTCCACGACATCGGCAAGAACCTCGTTGACATCATCCTGTCCAACAACGGCTTCAACGTCGTGAACCTCGGCATCAAGCAGCCCGTCTCCGCGATCCTGGAGGCGGCCGAGGAGCACCGCGCCGACGTCATCGGCATGTCCGGTCTCCTGGTGAAGTCCACCGTGATCATGAAGGAGAACCTGGAAGAGCTGAACCAGCGCAAGCTGGCTGCCGACTACCCGGTGATCCTCGGCGGCGCAGCGCTCACCCGCGCCTACGTCGAGCAGGATCTCCACGAGCTCTACGAGGGCGAGGTCCGCTACGCCCGCGACGCGTTCGAGGGGCTGCGCCTGATGGACGCGTTGATCGCGGTCAAGCGCGGCGTCCCCGGTGCCGCCCTCCCCGAACTCAAGCAGCGCCGCGTCCCCAAGCGGGACACGGCGGTCCTGGAGGTCGACGAGCCCGAGGAGGGCGTCCGCTCCGACGTCGCCGTCGACAACCCGGTCCCCACCCCGCCGTTCTGGGGCACCCGGGTCGTCAAGGGCATCCAGCTCAAGGAGTACGCGTCCTGGCTGGACGAGGGCGCGCTCTTCAAGGGCCAGTGGGGCCTCAAGCAGGCCCGCGCCGGCGACGGACCGACGTACGAGGAACTGGTCGAGACCGAGGGCCGCCCGCGCCTGCGCGGCTGGCTCGACAAGCTCCACACCGAGAACCTGTTGGAAGCCGCCGTCGTCTACGGCTACTTCCCGTGCGTCTCCAAGGGCGACGACCTGATCCTGCTCCACGAGGACGGCTCCGAGCGCACCCGCTTCACCTTCCCGCGCCAGCGCCGCGGCCGCCGCCTCTGCCTCGCGGACTTCTTCCGCCCCGAGGAGTCCGGCGAGCGGGACGTGGTAGGCCTCCAGGTCGTGACCGTCGGCTCGAAGATCGGCGGTGAGACCGCCAAGCTGTTCGAGGCCAATTCCTACCGCGACTACCTGGAGCTGCACGGCCTGTCCGTACAGCTGGCCGAGGCCCTCGCCGAGTACTGGCACGCCCGGGTCCGCTCAGAGCTCGGTTTCGGCGGCGAGGACCCGGCCGATGTCGAGGACATGTTCGCGCTGAAGTACCGCGGCGCGCGCTTCTCCCTCGGCTACGGCGCCTGCCCCGACCTGGAGGACCGGTCGAAGATCGCCGAGCTGCTCCAGCCCGATCGGATCGGTGTGCAGCTCTCGGAGGAGTTCCAGCTGCACCCGGAGCAGTCCACCGACGCGATCGTCATCCATCATCCGGAGGCGAAGTATTTCAACGCGCGGTAAGACGGCGTTCGACGCGCGGTAGCGGGACAAGTCGTACACTGGTCGGTCCAGTGCAGGCCGGTCGTCCTTCCCACGGGAAATGGCGGCCGGCCTTCTCGTCCCTTACGGAAGGTGTGCCGGATGACCAGCACGGTTCCCGCGTCCATGACCCGCACGGCCGAAGGCGCCGCGCTGCAGGCCGTCCTGCTCGACATGGACGGCACCCTCGTCGATACCGAGGGCTTCTGGTGGGACGCAGAGGTGGAGGTCTTCGCCGAGCTCGGGCACCAGCTCGACGAGGCCTGGCGGGACGTGGTGGTCGGCGGGCCGATGACCCGCAGCGCCGGCTACCTCATGGATGTCACCGGCGCGGACATCACCCTCGCCGAACTCACCGTGCTGCTCAATGACCGCTTCGAGCGGCGCATCGGCCGCGGTGTGCCGCTGATGCCGGGCGCGGCACGGCTGCTGGCCGAACTGGCCCGGCACGAGATGCCCACAGCCCTGGTCTCCGCCTCGCACCGGCGGATCATCGACCGGGTGCTGGACTCGGTGGGCCACCACCACTTCTCCCTCACCGTCGCGGGCGACGAGGTCTCCCGGACGAAGCCGCACCCGGAGCCCTATCTCACCGCCGCGTCCGGCTTCGGGGCGGAACCCGAGCGCTGCGCGGTCATCGAGGACACCGCGACCGGTGTCGCGGCCGCGGAGGCGGCGGGCTGCCGGGTGGTCGCCGTACCGTCCGTCGCGCCGATCGCCCCCGCGTCCGGCCGAGTGGTCGTGGGTTCGCTCGAAGAAGTCGATCTCGCGTTTCTCCGGGGCTTGGTCAAAGGAATGCAGTGATCCGCACATCGAGAGTGTTTTGTGAATAAACAGAAAAACTCTCGGCGTCGGATGGTGCTTTTTCTGTCGCACACAGGTGTGTGTAAGTCGGGCGCACGCAAAGCAAAGAAAGGCGCTCGGGCGTGAGATTTGTCACCGGAATCGCGTTCGAACGCTATTCAAGATCCCCTGCGGCGTCCGTCTTGGGCTGTTGGAGTGTCCCGGTTGATGGTGATCTGTGTGAGACCTTCCCCTGCCGGGGAAATCGACTCGCCGCTATTTCCCATCACCGCCTGATTGCGCATCGGGACACCTCTGGTCCGGCATTGCCGACGACGCCTACTAATGTCGCTCTCTCAGTGCCCGAATGAGGGAGAGCGTCCAAGATGAACCGCAAGACTCTGGTGCTGCCGGCCGTCGTCGGCCTGCTCGCGCCCGCACTCGCCGCCTGCGGCGCGTCGGGCGACGGGAGCGACGGCGGAGCCGCCATCGTTGTCGGCACCACGGACCAGGTCGTCGCCTCGAAGGACAACCCCGCACCGCTCGACCCCGCCATCGGCTACGAAGCGGGCGTATGGAACGTGCTCCGGCAGACCGTGCAGACCCTGATGCATGTGCCGCGCGGCGGCGGCGAGCCGGTGCCGGAAGCCGCTGAGAGCTGTACCTTCACGGACACCCAGAACGAGAGCTACCGCTGCAAGCTGCGCGCGGGCCTGAAGTTCGCCAGTGGCGAGGCGATCACTGCCGATGACGTGAAGTACTCCATCGACCGTGTCATCCGCATCAACGCAGCCAACGGCCCCGCCGCCCTGCTCGCCAACATCGACACGGTCGAGACGCAGGGCGAGCGCGAGGTCATCTTCCATCTCCGCACGCCGGACGCCACGTTCCCGTACAAGCTCGCCACCCCGGTCGCCGGGATCGTGCCGCGGAGCAAGTACGCGGCGAAGTCCGCGCGTACCGGATTCCAGGTGGACGGTTCCGGCCCGTACACCATGAAGCCGGAAGTCGAGCGCAACCAGGTCGTCAAGGTCCTCTTCACAAAAAACCCCCACTACAAGGGGGATCTGAAGATACGGAACGACGAGGTCGAGCTGGCTCTCTTCCCCGACGCGAAGGCGATGGAAAAGGCTTTCGACGACAAGAAGATCGACATGATGACCCACGCCATGTCGCCGGAGCGGTCCCGGCAGATGCTCGAAAACCCCAAGAGCGGCATCAAGCTCACCGAGATTCCCGGTCTCGGCGTCCGCTTTCTCGGCTTCAATACCGATGACCCGGCCGTGAAGAACAAGGCCGTCCGCCAGGCCATGGCCCAGGTCGTCGACCGCGGTGAGATCGCGAGCAAGGTGTACGGCACCACGGCCGACCCGCTGTACTCGCTGATCCCGTCCGGTATCACCGCGCACACCAACTCGTTCTACAACAAGTACGGCGAGCCCAGCACCGCTAAGGCCGCCGAGATCCTGCGCGCCGCGGGCATCGACACCCCGGTGAAGCTCACCCTGAACTACACGACCGACCGCTTCGGCACCGCCACAGCCACCGAGTTCAAGGCCCTGAAGAAGCAGTTCAACGACACCGGGCTGTTCGACGTCACCGTCAAGGGCACTCCCTGGGCGGAGTACCGCCCTGCGCAGCTGCGCGGCGACTACGCCGTCTACGGCATGGGCTGGTCCCCCGACTTCCCGGACCCCGACAACTACATGGCGCCGTTCCTCGACAAGGACAACTTCCTCAACTCGCCCTACGAGTCGGCCCTGGCTCAGGAGACGCTCATCCCGCAGTCCCGCCGCGAGACCGACCGCAGAGCCTCGGCCAAGACCTTCAAGCAGCTCCAGGACATCGTTGCCACCGACGTACCCGTACTGCCGATCTGGCAGGGCAAGCAGTACGTCGCCTCCCGCGAAGGCCTTACCGGCGTCGAATGGGCGGTCAACTCCTCCGCCCACCTCCAGCTCTGGGAGCTGGGCGACGGCACCGCCTGAGCACGGACGACAGAGCCCCGGCCGCACCCGGTCGGGGCGTCGCCCCTGCTCGGAGCGTTTCCAGGTCCGCTCACTGGGCGCCGGGGCGCACCAGGCCGCTCTCGTACGCGTACACCGCCGCCTGCACCCGGTCGCGCAGACCGAGCTTGGTCAGCACATGGCCGACATGCGTCTTCACCGTCGTCTCGCTGACGAACAGATCCGCGGCGATCTCCGCATTCGACAGACCGCGCGCCACCAGCTTCAGCACCTCGACCTCACGGTCCGTCAGCGTGTGCAGGGTGTCGGGTACCGGCTCCTCGCCGGAGGGCAGATGGTCCGCGTACTTGTCGAGCAGCCTGCGGGTGACGCTCGGGGCGAGCATCGCATCGCCCGCCGCGACCACACGGATGGCCTGCACCAGCTCATTGGCCGGAGCGTCCTTCAACAGGAAGCCACTGGCGCCGGCGCGCAACGCCTCCACCACGTACTCGTCGAGATCGAACGTGGTCAGTACCAGCACCTTCGCCGGCCCGTCCCGGCCCGGACCGGTGATCTGACGGGTCGCCTCGACGCCGTCCATCCGCGGCATACGAATGTCCATCAGCACCACATCGGGCTGCAGCGCCCGCACCTGGTCGAGAGCCTGGAGGCCGTCACCCGCCTCGCCCACCACCGCGAGATCACCCTCCGCCTCCAGAATCATCCGGAAGCCGGTGCGCAGCAGCGGTTGGTCATCGACCAGTAGGACGCGGATAGCCACAGGGTCTCCTTAAGGTCCTTCGAGGGCCACAGGCCGGCCGGCCTCAGCATGGACCGGGTCCATTCTGCCCTGGACATCCTGCTCCGACTCCGCCGGGCGTACCGACAACGGATATACCGGGGGAGTGCCGCCGAATTCTGGACAGACCGACTTGTGGTCGCACCAGCCGCACAGCTTCGTCGGCCGGGGCCGCCACTCGCCCGTCTTTGTCGCCAGCCGGATCGCGTCCCAGAGCGCCAGCAGCTTCCGCTCGACCCGCTCCAGATCCGCCACCACCGGGTCGTACGTCATGATGTCCCCGCTGCCGAGGTAGACGAGCTGGAGCCGGCGCGGGACCAAGCCCTTCAGCCGCCAGATCACCAGGGCGTAGAACTTCATCTGGAAGAGCGCGCCCTCCGCATACTCCGGGCGCGGCGCCTTCCCCGTCTTGTAGTCGACGATCCGGACCTCGCCCGTGGGCGCCACATCGATCCGGTCGATCACCCCGCGCAGCCGCAGTCCCGACTCCAGCTCCGTCTCGACGAACAGCTCCCGCTCGGCGGGCTCCAGACGCGTCGGATCCTCCAGCGAGAACCACCGCTCCACCAGGCTCTCCGCCTCCGAGAGCCAACGCGACAATCGCTCGCCCCCGGCATCCTCCGCGAACAGCTCCGACAGCTCCGGCTTCGACTCCAGCAACCGGTCCCACTGGGCGGGGATGAGCGCCGTGGCCCGGCCGGTCGTACGTTCCGCCGCCGGGTTGTCGAAGAGGCGCTCCAGTACCGCGTGCACCAGCGTGCCCCGGGTGGCTGCCTCGCTGGGCTTCTCCGGCAGTTTGTCGATGACCCGGAAGCGGTACAGCAGAGGACACTGCATGAAATCGCTCGCCCGCGACGGCGACAGGGACGAAGGCGGCTGAGGAGGCCGCGGCAGGGAGGTCATGTCGACGACCCTACGGCCCGCCACTGACAGCCGGCGGCATACCATCGACCACACAGCCTCGCACACTGCGTGATCGTGCCGAAAACGGCACCGACCGAAGGGACCCCGTGGACGAGAGCGGCGACAACGGGCGGCCGCAGCCCGGTGCAGGGGGAACGGCCCCCGGCGCCGGCCCCGAGAAGGGCGAACCGCGGCGTCCCGAAGAGCCCGGCGGCGGCCTGCTCATGGGCCGTCTCTTCGGCGTGCCCGTGTACGTCGCGCCCAGCTGGTTCCTCGTGGCCGCACTGATCACCTGGGTCTTCGGCGGTCAGCTCGAACGGGTACTGCCCGAGCTCGGCGCGGCTCGCTACCTGGTCTCCCTCTTCTTCGCGATCGCCTTCTACGCCTCCGTACTCGTCCACGAACTCGCCCACACGGTCGTCGCGCTGCGCTACAAACTGCCGGTGCGCCGCATCCAGCTCCAGTTCTTCGGCGGCGTCTCCGAGATCGAGAAGGAATCCGAGACCCCCGGCCGCGAATTCGTTCTCGCCTTCGTCGGCCCTCTGCTCTCCCTGGTGCTCGCCGGAGTCTTCTACGCCGGGAGGATGTTCGTCGCAGCCGGCACCGTGCCAGGTGTCCTTCTCGCCGGACTGATGATCTCCAACCTCCTGGTGGCCGCCTTCAACCTGCTGCCCGGCCTCCCGCTCGACGGTGGACGCATGCTCCGCGCCGTCGTGTGGAAGATCACCGGCCGGCCGATGAGCGGCACCGTCGCCGCCGCCTGGGTCGGCCGCGCCCTCGCCGTCGTCACCCTCATCGGCCTCCCGCTGCTCACCCACACCGGCTCCTTGGGGAACGACCCCGGCGACCTGGGCGGCATGGACACCGTCACCGATGCGCTGCTCGCCGCCATCCTCGCCGCCATCATCTGGACCGGAGCGGGCAACAGCCTGCGCATGGCCCGCCTGCGCGAACACCTTCCCGGACTGCGCGCCCGCACTCTCACCCGGCGTGCCGTCCCGGTGGAGGCCGCCACCCCGCTCTCCGAGGCCCTGCGCCGCGCCAACGAGGCGGGCGCACGCGCTCTCGTCGTCGTCGACGGACACGGCGAACCCAAGGGCGTCGTCCGCGAAACGGCCATCGTCTCCATCCCCGAACACCGTCGCCCCTGGGTGGCCGTCAGCACCCTCGCCCAGGACCTCACCGAGGGCATGAAGATCTCCGCCGAGCTGGCCGGCGAAGCGCTTCTGGACCGGCTCAAGGCCAGCCCCGCCACCGAATACCTCGTCCTTGAGGAGACCGGCGAGATCTACGGTGTGCTGTCCACCGCCGATGTCGAACGGGCGTTCGTCGCCGCCCTGGCCCGACCCGCCGCCTGACCGCCCGGCATCCGCCCGGACTCGCGGTCGGAGCCCGGGGAATCACCGGTACGCTGGTCACATGTCTGAACCGACCGGTGCCGCCCGCCGACGCGGGCCCTTCAAGGTCGGGGACCAGGTCCAGCTCACCGATCCCAAGGGACGCCACTACACCTTCACGCTCGAAGCCGGAAAGAACTTCCACACCCACAAGGGTTCTTTCCCGCACGACGAGCTGATCGGTGCCCCCGAGGGCAGTGTTGTCCGAACCACGGGAAACGTCGCCTATCTCGCGCTGCGCCCCCTGCTCCCCGACTACGTCCTGTCCATGCCCCGCGGCGCCGCCGTGGTCTACCCCAAGGACGCGGGGCAGATCCTGGCCTTCGCCGACATCTTCCCCGGCGCCCGCGTCGTGGAAGCCGGCGTCGGCTCCGGCTCACTCTCCACCTTCCTGCTGCGCGCCATCGGCGACCAGGGCATGCTGCACTCCTACGAGCGCCGCGAGGACTTCGCCGAGATCGCCCGGCAGAACGTGGAGCGCTACTTCGGCGAACCGCACCCCGCCTGGCAGCTCACCGTCGGCGACCTCCAGGACAACCTCTCGGACACCGACGTCGACCGTGTCATCCTCGACATGCTCGCCCCCTGGGAGTGCCTGGAGGCCGTCTCCAAGGCACTCGTGCCCGGTGGCATTCTCTGCGCGTACGTCGCGACCACCACCCAGCTCGCGCGGACCGTCGAGTCCATCCGTGAGATCGGCTGCTTCGCCGAACCGCAGCCCTGGGAATCGATGATCCGCAACTGGCACGTCGAGGGCCTGGCCGTCCGCCCGGACCACCGCATGATCGGCCACACCGGATTCCTCGTCACCGCCCGCCGCCTGGCCGACGGTGTGGAGGCCCCGCTGCGCCGCCGCCGCCCCGCCAAGGGCGCCTATGGCGAGGACTACGACGGTCCAGGCAGCCAGAGCGGCTCCTCCCGCGGCTGAGACGCACAACGTACCGGCGCCGCCGCCGAGTTCCCGGACCGACCCGGGAACTCGGCGGCGGCTCCTTTTCGTTGTTGGTACGGATGCGCCATCCGTACCGACCCCACCGTTCCCCTGTTCTGTGAGGTGTGGCACGATGCTGGCCATCCCACGCCACCGCGGACGTCCCAGCGGCGACACCGCCCACCCAGGCATCCTTGAATCACAGGAACCACAGGAGACATTCCGCGTGCAGACCTCCGAGCTCCCGGACCTCGCGCACACCGACACCAAGCCGCTGCACTGGCTCGCCACCGCGACAGCCATGGCCGCTGTCATCGCAGTCGCCGGCACGCTCGAGCCCGACCCCGTGGCCTCTGCCTCGCCCCCCCACCGCACGACCGCGCAGCACGGCACAGCGCCCGTTGCCGCACCCGATCCGGCGCGGGCGGTTTTCCCCCTGGAATGCGGCGGGCTGGAGAACACCGTGGCCAAACAGGCATCCGGCGACCTCGACGGCGACCAGCGCCCCGAGACCGTCGCCGTGGTCCACTGTGCGGCCGGATCCGGTACCCCGCCCAGCGGCGTCTACGTCCTCACACAGGGAAGCGGGGCCGCACCGAGGGTCGTGGCGACCCTGGTGGACCCCGCCCAGGAGATGAGCGTCGGCGATCTCGCCGTGGGTGACGGAATCATCTCCGCCACCTTGCTCGGCTACACCTCGGCCGCCGTCCCGCGCTGCTGCCCCGACCAGCAGGAAGACGTCACCTGGCAGTGGCGGGGCGGCGCATTCGTCCGCGCCGCCCAGACCGCCCCGAGCAGTGTCTGATCGGTCACCGCGCGTGCCCGGACGCCCGAAGCCGCCGGATCAGGCGGTCTCGGGACCGTACACCTCGACCCTGTCCGAAACACGACGTACATGGATGCACTCGCCCGGGCACTCCTTGGCCGAATCGACCACGTCCTGAATGAGCGGCAGGGGCACGGGGGTCGTCGCCCCCTTGTCCTGCAACAGCTCGTCGTCGCCGCTCTTCACGTACGCCAGACCGTCGATGTCCAGCTCGAACACCTCGGGTGCGTATTGCACGCAGATACCGTCTCCCGTGCAGAGGTCCTGGTCGATCCAGACCTCCAGGTCCTGCGTGCCGCTGCCGGTGGGAGCGTCCTGCTGCACGGTCATTTCTCCTGTCGTTCCCTGCGTATCCGAACCAAAAGAAGCCAGCCCTGACGGGTGTTGAACGGTTCGACGATACAACCGGCCGCTTTCCGATGTTGAAGGGTGGGTATTCCCCTGACACGAGGGGGAACGCAAGGGTGAAGATCGGACACGCCCCGCAGTCTTTGTGATCTAGGGGTTTCAATCATCACCCACCCAGGTAGGGTCAGGAAGCGTCCAGCTCCCCTTGGAGGAGGTGAGGACCGTGGCAGCCCACGACGACGACATCAACCGCGGCATCCGGCCCGGGCGGGGGTCCGAAGACCCAGCCGGCCAGGTCGCCTATCTCGAGCAGGAAATCGCCGTCCTGCGACGTAAGCTCGCCGACTCTCCGCGCCATACGAGGATTCTCGAAGAGCGGATCGTCGAGTTGCAGACCAACCTGGCAGGCGTGTCCGCGCAGAATGAGCGGCTCGCCAACACACTTCGCGAGGCCCGCGACCAGATCGTGGCCCTCAAGGAAGAAGTCGACCGGCTCGCACAGCCGCCGGCCGGTTTCGGTGTGTTCTTGCAGAGCAATGAGGACGGCACCTGCGACATCTTCACCGGGGGCCGAAAGCTCCGGGTGAATGTCAGCCCCAGCGTTGAGCTCGACGACCTCCGGCGCGGTCAGGAAGTCATGCTCAACGAAGCGCTCAACGTGGTCGACGCCATGGAATTCGAGCGGGCCGGAGACATCGTCACCCTCAAGGAAATCCTCGAGGACGGCGAGCGGGCCCTGGTCATCGGGCACACCGACGAGGAACGGGTGGTACGGCTCGCCGAGCCGCTGCTGGACATCACCATCCGCCCGGGCGACGCCCTGCTGCTCGAACCCAGGTCCGGCTACGTCTACGAAGTGGTCCCCAAGAGCGAGGTCGAAGAGCTCGTCCTCGAAGAAGTTCCGGACATCGACTACGACAAGATCGGCGGTCTGGGCGACCAGATCGAGCTGATCCGGGACGCGGTCGAGCTCCCCTACCTTCACCCCGACCTGTTCAAGGAACACGAACTGCGGCCGCCGAAGGGCATCCTGCTGTACGGCCCGCCCGGCTGCGGCAAGACACTCATCGCCAAGGCCGTGGCCAACTCCCTTGCCAAGAAGGTTGCCGAGGTCACCGGCCAGCCCGCGGGCAAGAGCTACTTCCTCAACATCAAGGGCCCGGAACTCCTCAACAAGTACGTCGGTGAGACCGAGCGGCACATCCGCCTGGTCTTCCAGCGTGCCCGTGAGAAGGCGGGCGAGGGTACCCCCGTCATCGTCTTCTTCGACGAGATGGAGTCCCTCTTCCGCACCCGGGGATCCGGCGTCAGCTCGGACGTGGAGAACACCATCGTTCCCCAGCTGCTCGCCGAGATCGACGGCGTCGAGGGCCTGGAGAACGTCATCGTCATCGGCGCCTCCAACCGCGAGGACATGATCGACCCCGCGATCCTGCGACCCGGCCGCCTCGATGTGAAGATCAAGATCGAGCGCCCCGACGCAGAGGCCGCGAAGGACATCTTCGCGAAGTACCTCACGCCTTCGCTGCCCCTGCACGCCGACGACCTCGCGGAGCACACGGGCTCCAAGGAAGCCGCCGCGCACGCCATGATCCAGTCCGTCGTCGAGCGGATGTACACCGAGTCCGAGGAGAACCGCTTCCTCGAGGTCACGTACGCCAACGGCGACAAGGAAGTCCTCTACTTCAAGGACTTCAATTCCGGCGCGATGATCCAGAACATCGTCGACCGGGCCAAGAAGATGGCCATCAAGGCCTTCCTCGACCAGGGCCAGAAGGGCCTTCGCGTCTCCCATCTCCTCCAGGCCTGCGTGGACGAGTTCAAGGAGAACGAGGACCTGCCGAACACCACCAACCCGGACGACTGGGCCAGGATCTCCGGCAAGAAGGGCGAGCGGATCGTCTTCATCCGTACGCTTGTCACCGGAAAGCAGGGCGCGGACACCGGTCGCTCCATCGACACGGTGGCGAATACCGGGCAGTACCTGTAGAACGCAGACCGGCTGCGGGTGCCCGGCCGGGCATCCGCAGCCGGTTGTTTTCCGGACAGCTCACGCGACACCGCAGCAATGACGTAATTGATCTCCCCACTAGCACAGAGTCGCTCTAGGCTCTTGCGTACCGCCCGGTCGCGCAGTGCGGGGGCGGGCACCGCACACGCACCGGACAAGCCGCGGTACTTGAGCGCCGCCCCCTCAAGGGGGGCGCCGCCGGGCAAGGAGGGCCGCATGACCGTACGGCGAGTAATGGGCATCGAGACGGAGTACGGGATCTCCGTCCCCGGCCACCCCAACGCCAATGCCATGCTCACCTCGTCCCAGATCGTCAACGCCTACGCAGCGGCGATGCACCGGGCGCGCCGCGCCCGCTGGGACTTCGAGGAGGAGAACCCGCTGCGGGACGCGCGAGGTTTCGACCTCGCCCGCGAGACCGCGGACTCCAGCCAGCTCACCGACGAGGACATCGGCCTCGCCAATGTCATCCTCACCAACGGGGCCCGTCTCTACGTCGACCATGCGCACCCCGAATACAGTTCCCCGGAAGTCACCAATCCGCGGGACGCGGTCCTCTGGGACAAGGCCGGCGAGCGCGTCATGGCCGAAGCGGCCGAGCGCGCGGCCCAGCTGCCCGGCGCCCAGCCGATCCACCTCTACAAGAACAACACCGACAACAAGGGCGCCTCGTACGGCACGCACGAGAACTATCTGATGAAGCGGGAAACCCCCTTCTCCGACATCGTGCGCCATCTGACCCCGTTCTTCGTCTCCCGTCAGGTGATCACCGGAGCGGGACGCGTGGGGATCGGCCAGGACGGCCATGAGCACGGCTTCCAGATCAGTCAGCGAGCCGACTACTTCGAGGTCGAGGTCGGCCTCGAGACCACCCTCAAGCGCCCGATCATCAACACCCGCGACGAACCCCACTCCGACGCCGAGAAGTACCGCCGGCTCCATGTGATCATCGGTGACGCGAACCTCTCGGAGATCTCCACCTATCTCAAGCTCGGCACCACCGCCCTGGTCCTTTCCATGATCGAGGACGGCTTCATCAACGTCGATCTCGCGGTGGACCAGCCGGTGCGCACGCTGCACCACGTCTCCCACGACCCGACGCTGAAGCATCTGATCACGCTGCGCAGCGGCCGTACCCTCACCGCGGTGCAGCTCCAGATGGAGTACTTCGAGCTGGGCCGCAAATACGTCGAGGAACGGTACGGGGCGGACACCGACGAGCAGACCAAGGACGTCCTGATCCGCTGGGAGGACACTCTCAACCGGCTGGAGAACGATCCGATGAGCCTGTCCGGCGAGCTCGACTGGATCGCCAAGCGGGAGCTCATGGAGGGCTACCGCCGCCGTGACAACCTGGACTGGGACGCGCCGCGTCTGCACCTGGTGGATCTCCAGTACGCCGATGTGAGGGCCGAGAAGGGCCTGTACAACCGTCTGGCGGCCCGCGGGAAGATGAAGCGCCTGCTGGACGAGGGCGAGGTCGAGAAGGCCCGTACGAAGCCTCCGGAGGACACCAGGGCCTATTTCCGCGGCCGCTGCCTGGAGCAGTACGCCGACGACGTGGCCGCGGCCTCCTGGGACTCGGTCATCTTCGACCTGCCGGGCCATGACTCGCTGCAACGGGTGCCCACCCTGGAACCGCTGCGTGGCACCCGCAACCACGTCAAGGAGCTCCTGGACCGCTGCCGCACGGCGGAAGAGCTGGTCCAGGTGCTGTCGGGCGGCTGAAAAGGGCGCGATCGGGGAATCATGGGGATGACCCCCCGGACGTCTGGGGTACCGGGCCGATGTCGGACCTGGTGGGTAGGGTCTGATCAAGTGCTTCGAACCGAGCGGGGTGAGCTAAATGGCGACCAAGGACACCGGCGGCGGACAGCAGAAGGCGACGCGTTCCACCGAGGAGGTCGAGGAGCAGGCGCAGGACGCGCAGGCCTCCGAGGACCTCAAGGAGCGCCAGGAGAAGCTGAGCGACGATGTCGACTCGGTTCTGGACGAGATCGATGACGTACTCGAGGAGAACGCAGAGGACTTTGTGCGTTCCTTCGTTCAAAAGGGTGGACAGTAGTTCACGAATGTGAACGCGGGTTGGTAGAGGCGCGCGCGGTACGGGCGAAGTCGGCCCGTACCGCGCGGGCACAAGCGGCGCCGCAGGCCGTGCAGCTGCCCCCGCAGTTCATGTGGATCGCGGCCGCGGGACGGGTAGGGTCCGTGGCGTAACCGCATCGACTGCAATTCGGCCATCAATACGTTGGGAGACGATCCTGACACCTTGCGCAGGGCCGTCGCATACCTGGAGGGAAACGCGTGGAAGCCAACACTCGTAGCACCGGGCGTCTACCAGCTGCCTTCCTGACGCCGGGATCCTCTTCGTTCATGGATTTCCTGTCCGACCATTCTCCCGAGATGCTCCCGGGCAAGCGGAACCTGCCGCCCCTGCAGGGGGCCATCGAGGCGCCGCACGGCACGACCATCGTCGCGGCGACCTTCCCCGGCGGCGTGGTCCTGGCCGGTGACCGGCGGGCGACCATGGGCAATGTGATCGCACAGCGCGACATCGAGAAGGTATTCCCGGCCGACGAGTATTCGGCGGTGGGCATCGCCGGCACGGCCGGACTGGCCGTGGAGATGGTCAAGCTCTTCCAGTTGGAGCTGGAGCACTTCGAGAAGGTCGAGGGCGCCCAGCT
Organism: Streptomyces sp. NPDC002958; assembly: GCF_055563255.1. Taxonomy (NCBI): domain Bacteria; kingdom Bacillati; phylum Actinomycetota; class Actinomycetes; order Kitasatosporales; family Streptomycetaceae; genus Streptomyces; species Streptomyces sp. NPDC002958. The sequence goes on from NZ_JBVHDS010000014.1 coordinate 52,484, forward strand.
CTCCCTGGAGGGCAAGGCGAACCGGCTCTCCACGATGATCCGCAGCAATCTGGCGATGGCCATGCAGGGCCTCGCCATCGTGCCGCTCTTCGCCGGTTTCGACGTCGACCGCGAGAAGGGCCGGATCTTCTCGTACGACGTCACCGGCGGCCGTTCCGAGGAAGTCGGGTACGCGGCCACCGGCTCCGGGGCGATCTTCGCCCGTGGCTCGATGAAGAAGCTCTACCGCGAGGATCTGACAGAGCAGCAGGCTCTCACCCTGGTCGTACAGGCGCTGTACGACGCCGCCGACGACGATTCGGCGACCGGCGGTCCCGATGTGGCCCGGCGGATCTATCCGATCGTCACCGTCATCACCGACGAGGGCTTCCGGAAGCTGGCCGAGGCGGAATCCTCCGAGATCGCCCACTCGATTCTGGAACGCCGGATGGAACAGCCCGACGGCCCGCGCGCCGCGCTGCTCTGACCCCCGTTCCGCTGCTTCTTCGATGCTCTCGTCACTGACAGAAAGGGACGGATAACCGGTGTCGACGCCGTTCTATGTCTCACCCCAGCAGGCCATGGCCGACCGGGCGGAATACGCCCGGAAGGGCATCGCCCGTGGTCGCAGCCTGGTTGTGCTGCAGTACGCCGACGGCATTGTGTTCGTCGGTGAGAACCCGTCCCGTGCGCTGCACAAGTTCAGCGAGATCTATGACCGGATCGGTTTCGCCGCCGCCGGTAAGTACAACGAGTACGAGAATCTCCGCATCGGCGGTGTGCGCTACGCCGATCTGCGTGGATACACCTACGACCGTGACGATGTGACGGCACGTGGGCTGGCCAACGTCTACGCGCAGACGCTGGGCACCATCTTCTCCAGCGCGGCCGAGAAGCCGTACGAGGTGGAGCTGGTGGTCGCCGAGGTGGGCGCCGAGCCGGAGGGTGACCAGATCTACCGGCTGCCGCACGACGGCTCGATCGTCGACGAGCACGGCTCGGTCGCGGTCGGCGGGAACGCCGAGCAGATCAGCACCTTCCTGGACCAGCGGCACCGGGACGGGATGACGCTTGCCGAGGCGCTCAAGCTGGCGGTGCAGGCACTGTCCCGCGATCCCAACGGCAGTGAGCGGGAGATCCCCGCGGAGCGGCTGGAGGTCGCGGTCCTGGACCGTACGAGGCCGCAGCAGCGGAAGTTCAAGCGGATCGTCGGCCGACAGCTGGCGCGGTTGCTGGAGGCGGACGGCGGCTCCGCGCCGACGGATGCCCCCTCCGACATCGAGGACGGCGAGGAGTCCGGGTCTCCCACGGGTACGAGGGATGTCACCAAGTCCACCGACTCCGGTGGGGACGTGGAGTCCTCCGAGGAGTAGTCCAGTGCTTGCCGGTGGCCCGGTTCGCCCTTCCCGGCGGACCGGGGCACCCTCATGACAGCGGACCGTCCGCGGGCGGGGGCGCCGAAGAATCGCGTGCCACCAGGTGCACGGGCAGGCTGCCGGGCTCGGCCGGGTGGCCGTCCAGGACCGCCAGCAGGGCGGCCATGCCGCGTTCGCCGACCTGCTCGGCGGGCAGCTGCACGGTGGTGAGCTCCGGTTCGACGGCCGTGGCCAGGGCCAGATCGTCGAAACCGGTGACGGACAGATCGTCGGGGACCCGGAGTCCGAGTCTGCGGGCAGCCTTGCAGGCGCCTGCAGCGAGGATGTCGTCGTCGCAGACGAGGGCGGTGGGCCGGGGGCCGGAGGCGGCGAGCGCGTGCTCCGCGGCTTCGCGCCCGGCGTGCACGTCGAGCGTCGCCGTGATGGTCCTTACAGAGGTGCCGGACACCGTCCCCAGGGTGTCGTGGAGCGCCCGGGCGCGGACGGCGAACGTCCAGGAATCGACCGCCGACGCGAGGTGGACGAAGCGGCGGTGGCCGAGCGCGAGCAGATGTTCCGCGACCTGCCGCATGCCGTCGGCGATGTCGAGATTGACCCGGGCCGCGACGCCGGTGTCCGCCGGGTCGCTGTCGAGCATGACCAGCGGCAGTCCGGCGCCGCGCAGCGCGTCGAGTGCGCCCGCGGCCATGGAGGAGGCGATCACCCCGTCGAGGGAGGCGCGCGCCGACGCGAAGGGGTCCCTGGCCGGACCCGTGCCTTCCGGGGACGGGTAGAGGACGACCCCGAAGCCGTGTTCGGCGGCGACCGCGGCGGCGCCGGTGTAGACCCGCGCGAAGAATTCGGTGGTGAGAGCGGGGACGACCAGCAGCGCGGTCCTGGTGTGGCCGAGGCGGAGGTTGCGGGCGGCGAGATTGGGCTGGTAGCCGAGGCCCCGGGCAGCGTCCCGTACGCGCCCGGCGGTGGCCTCGGAGACCCTGCCGCGCCACTTGTCCCCGAGCACGAGGGAGACGGTGGCCTGCGAGACGCCTGCGGCGCGCGCGACATCGCGGCTGGTGGGACGGGCCGGAGCGGGCTGTGGTGTGCTGGTCACTCGGGCCTCCGGGCTGGGATGGGCAGGCGCCGTGAGGTGGACCTGCGGACTGGGCACATGGTACGTATGACCCTGAAGTTATACGTAAAACCTTGAGGTGCCGGAAGAGCGCCCGGGCGAGAGGGGCGGGACATGGCCGCGGGATATCTGGACATCCTCCGGGCGCGGCACGCCGCCCGGCTGCTGGTGGGAACGCTGGTGGGGCGGCTGCCGAACGGCACGGCCCATATCGCGATCGTGCTGTTCACCCGGGCCGAGGGCGGCAGCTACACCCTCGCCGGCGCGCTCGCGGCCGTGTACGGGCTCTCCACCGCGGTCGGGCAGCCGCTGCTGGGCCGTGCCGTGGACCTGTACGGCCAGCCGCGCGTCCAGTTCCCGGCCTCCGTGGTGTCGGCGTCGGGTATGGCCATGCTGGCGCTGGTGGGCCTGGGGTCGCTGCCGCTGGCCTACGGGGCGGTGATCGTGGCCGGTGTGTTCACCCCGCCGCTGGAGGGTGGGCTGCGGGCCCTGTGGCCGACCGTTCTGGGCGGCGAGGAGCGGGTGCACCGGGCGTACGCGATGGACGCCGTCGCCCAGGAGGTCATGTTCACCGTGGGCCCGTTGCTGGTGACGGTGCTCGTCTCCCTCTGGTCGCCCGCCGCCGCCCTGCTCGTCATCAATGCGATAGGGGTCCTGGGGGCGCTCTCCGTTGTCCTCTCCGAGCCCTCCCGCGCCTGGCGTTCCGCACCCCGTGAGGCGCACTGGCTGGGCGCGCTGCGCTCGCCGGGGCTGCTGGCGCTGCTCGGCTCGTTCTTCTTCGTCGGGCTCGCCCTCGGTTCGATCACCGTGGCCGGGGTGGCCTATGCCGACGACCACGGCCGGGAGTCGGTGTACGGCTGGCTGATGGCCGCGCTCGGGCTGGGCGCGCTGGTCGGCGGTGCGGTGTACGGGGCGCGGCAGTGGGCCGGGGCTCCGGAGCGCCGGCTGCGGGTCATCGTCGCACTGCTGGCACTGGGCTATCTGCCGCTGATGCTGACCCCGGGGGTGGTCGCCATGACCGCTCTGGCGGCATTGGCCGGAGTTTTCCTGGCGCCTGCGATCGCGTGCTCGTTCATTGTGGTCGACCGGCATGCTCCGCGGGGCACGGTGACCGAGGCGTTCTCCTGGCTCGTGACGACGTTCGGGGTGGGCGCTGCGGTGGGAACGGCCGTGGCGGGCCCGGCCGTCGAGCTGGGCGGGACGGCGTGGAGTTTCGCCGTCGCGGGGGCCGGTGGCGTGGCGGCGCTGCTGGTTCTGCTGGCCACGGGAAAGGCCCTCGCAGTTCCCGGGCATACGGCCGTTGCTGTACAAGGATCGGAAAATGATCGAAACGGTGCTGTCGAACCCGGTTTCAGCTCAGGCCATCAGGCGTAATGTTCAGTCATGGACCGCCGCATTTTCGGGCTGGAGAACGAGTACGGCGTCACGTGCACGTTCAGGGGACAGCGCCGACTGTCTCCTGATGAAGTGGCGCGCTACCTCTTCCGCCGTGTTGTGTCATGGGGCCGCAGCAGCAATGTCTTTCTGCGGAACGGCGCCCGCCTCTACCTCGACGTGGGATCGCATCCGGAATATGCAACCCCCGAATGCGACAACCTGACTGAGCTGGTCACCCACGACAAGGCCGGCGAGCGCATTCTCGAAGGCCTGCTCGTCGACGCCGAACGCCGCCTGCACGAGGAGGGAATCGCGGGCGACGTCTATCTCTTCAAGAACAACACCGACTCGGCGGGTAACTCCTACGGGTGCCATGAGAACTACCTCGTGGCGCGGCATGGAGAATTCTCCCGGCTCGCGGACATCCTCATCCCCTTCCTCGTCACGAGGCAACTGATCTGCGGCGCCGGCAAGGTGCTGCAGACGCCGCGAGGCGCCGTCTACTGCGTCAGCCAGCGTGCCGAGCACATTTGGGAGGGCGTCAGTTCCGCCACGACGCGTTCCCGCCCGATCATCAATACGCGTGACGAACCGCACGCGGACGCGGAGCGGTACCGCCGCCTCCATGTCATCGTCGGTGACTCCAACATGTCCGAGACGACCATGCTCCTCAAGGTCGGCGCGACCGACTTGGTGCTCCGCATGATCGAGGCGGGCACCGTGATGCGGGATCTGACGCTGGAGAACCCGATCCGGGCGATCCGCGAGGTAAGTCACGACACCACGGGGCAGCGCAAGGTGCGCCTGGCCAGTGGCCGTGAGGCGTCCGCCATCGAGGTGCAGCGCGAGTACTACGAGAAGGCCGTCGACTTCGTCGACCGCCGTGGCATCCGCACGGGAACGGTCGCACAGGTCCTGGAACTGTGGGGCCGGACGCTCGACGCGATCGAGGCCGAGGACCTCGACCGGATCGAGACCGAGATCGACTGGGTGATGAAGTACAAGCTCATCGAGCGGTACCGGGCCAAGCACAACATGACGATGTCGCACCCGAGGGTCGCTCAGATAGACCTCGCTTACCACGACATCCACCGCCGTCGCGGCCTGTACTACCTGCTGGAGCGCAAGGGGCAGGCCGCTCGTGTCTGCAACGACCTGAAGATCTTCGAGGGCAAGTCCGTGCCTCCGCAGACGACCAGGGCACGGCTGCGCGGGGACTTCATCCGCAGGGCCCAGGAGCAGCGGCGGGACTTCACCGTCGACTGGGTCCATCTCAAGCTCAACGACCAGGCGCAGCGCACGGTGTTGTGCAAGGACCCCTTCCGTTCGGTGGACGACCGAGTGGAGAAGCTGATCGCGGGTATGTGAGCCGGCGCAGGACAGCCCCGGCTCCCGACGCGGGCCCCGTACGTTCCTCGTGCGGGGCCCCGCGTACGCCCTAGAGTGTCGGGGACTCAATCAACTGTGCCGTCTGAGATCTGAGGAACAAGTGCGCCGACTTGCCGGCCTTCTCGTCGTCCCCCTGTTGCTGCTGACAGCGGCCTGTGGCAACGACAAGGGCTCCGCTTCCGATTCCGTTTCCGCTTCCGCCGCGTCCAAGGACGGGTTCCCCGCGATCACCGCGGGCGCGAAGTTCGGCGAGAAGCCCACTCTGTCCAAGGGCACGGGGAACCCGCCGAAGGAGCTGAAGACCAGGGTCGTCAGCCAGGGTGACGGTGCCACGCTCAAGAACGGCGACGCGATCCAGGTCAACTACCTCGGCCAGGCCTGGGACTCCGACAAGCCGTTCGACAACAGCTTCGACCGCAAGCAGCCGTTCGATCTGACCCTCGGCGCCGGCATGGTCATCCAGGGCTGGGACAAGGGCCTCGTCGGCCAGAAGGTCGGCAGCAGGGTCCAGTTGGTCATTCCGCCGGACCTCGGTTACGGAGCGCAGGGCCAGGGCGACATCAAGCCGAACGCCACGCTCGTCTTCGTGGTCGACATTCTGAAGTCGACGCAGATCCCGGCGTCCGCCAAGGGCACCGCGGTCGCCCAGGACAACATCGACCTGCCCAAGGTCGGCACCAACACGGACGGCAAGGCTCCCAAGGTCACCATCCCCACCAAGAGCGACCCGCCGACGAAGCTCGTCTCCAATTACATCCTGGAGTCCAAGGGCGATGTGGTGAAGGCCACCGACAGCGTCGTCGTGAACTACGTGGGTCTGCTGTGGAAGGACGGCAAGACGTTCGACAGCACCTACACCGCGGGCCAGACGCAGACCTTCCCGCTCGACCAGGTCACCCTCAAGGGGCTCAAGAACGGTCTGGTCGACAAGAAGGTCGGCAGCCGTGTGCTCCTCGTCATTCCGCCGGACCAGGGGTTCGGTGACAAGGCGCAGGGGACCATCCCCGCCAAGTCCACGCTGGTGTTCGCCGTGGACATCCTGGCAAAGGTGTAAGACTGTCCCGGTTGCCCAGTTCATCATTAAGAGGAGCAAGTCAGTGAGCATCGACAAGCCCGAGATCGACTTCCCGGGTGGCGAGCCGCCGGCCGACCTGGAGATCAAGGACATCTGGGAAGGCGACGGCGCGGTGGCCAAGGCGGGCGACACCGTCTCCGTCCACTACGTGGGCGTGGCCTTCTCCACCGGCGAGGAGTTCGACGCCTCCTGGAACCGCGGCACCCCGCTGCAGTTCCAGCTCGGTGCCGGTCAGGTCATCTCCGGCTGGGACAAGGGCGTGCAGGGCATGAAGGTCGGCGGCCGCCGCCAGCTGACCATTCCCGCGCACCTTGCGTACGGCGACCGCGGCGCCGGTGGCGGCCGTATCGCCCCCGGCGAGACGCTGATCTTCGTCTGCGACCTGGTCGCCGCCTGATCCGCACCGTGCGATACGAGGGCCCGTGCCGCAAGGTGCGGGCCCTCGCTTTTTGTCCGGACAGCGCGGAGCGGTACGGTCGACGGTTGTAGGGCAAAACAGAAAGGGCGTCGATGGCGATTGCCAAGGCCGAGCGGCTGATGAACCTGGCGCTGTGTCTGCTGGGAACCCGGCGCCCGCTGAGCAAGCGCGAGCTGCGTGGTTCCATCGAGGCCTATCTGGAAGCGGGTTCCGACGACGCGTTCAACCGGATGTTCGAGCGCGACAAGGACGATCTGCGCGAGCTCGGTCTGGTCATCGAGACCGTGGAGAACCTGGACGGCGACACGGGATATCTCGCCCGCCGCGACAGCAACCGGCTGCCCCCGATCACGCTGGACGCCGAGGAGGCCGCCGCGCTCGGACTCGCCGCCAAGGTCTGGCAGCAGGCGCGGCTGGCCGGTGCCGCCAGCGGTGCGTTGCAGAAGCTTCGGGCCGCGGGCATGCCGGAGGCCGAGGACGCGTACGAGGTGCACAGCGCCCTCGAACCCCGCATCCCCGTTCACGAGGCCGCATTCGAGCCGTTGATGCTGGCCTGCCGGGACCGCCGCCCGGTGACCTTCGACTACCGCAAGGCCAACGCCGCCCGGCCCGAGCAGCGCCAGGTCGAGCCGTGGACGCTGGAGTGCTGGCGCGGCCACTGGTACCTGGCCGGCTGGGACCGGGACCGCGGCGCCGAGCGGGTGTTCCGGCTCTCCCGGATCAGCGGCCGGGTCCGCTCCCGGGCCGGGGCGTTCACCGTAGAGGTGCCCGATGTCGTGACCGTCCGCGAGACCGTCGAGAGCTGGGCGGGGGAGACGGCAACCCGGACCGCGCTGATCAGGCTGCGGGCCGGTGCCGGATACCCGCTGCGCTCGCGCGCCATATCGGTCCGGGAACTCGGGGACGGGTGGGACGAGTTGGAGATTCCGTACGGACACGGTCTGGATGCCTGGCTCGTCGAGTTCGGTCCGGACGTCGTCGTACAGGACCCCGCCGATCTGCGGGCCGATGTGGTGGACCGGCTGCGCGCCGTGGCCAAGGACTGAGGGGCACCGTAATCATGGCCACGAACGCGATCGACCAGACCCGCCGGATGCTCTCCCTGGTGACATATCTGCGTGAGCGCCCCGGCGCCCATGTCCAGGACGTCGCCCGCGCCTTCGGGATCACCGAGGACGAGCTGATCTCGGACCTCGACGTGCTGCCCATGTGCGGTACGAGCTTCCGAGGCGGGGACCTGCTGGACATCGACACCGACGGCGACCGGATCTGGTGGCACAACCCGGATGATGTCGCGGAGCCGCTGCGGCTCGCGGCCGACGAGGCGACGGCGCTTCTGGTCGCCGCCCGCGCCGTGGCCACGCTGCCGGGGCTGCGCGAGAGCGACCGGCAGGCGCTGCTGCGGGCCACCGCGAAGCTGGAGACCGCGGCCGGTGAGGTGGGGGCAGCGAGCTCGAGGCTGTCGGTCACCTTCGAGTCCGAGGGCGGTGTCTTCGCCGATGTCGACCGGGCGATCTCCGAACGGCGTCGGCTCTGGCTGCGCTACTACTCGCCCGCGCGCGACGAGCTCACCGAGCGCGAGGTGGACCCGATCCGGCTGTTCGCCGTGGGGCATACGTACATGGAGGCCTGGTGCAGGTCCTCCGAGGACCGGCGTACGTTCCGGCTCGACCGCGTCGCCGAGATCCGGCTGCTGGACGAGCCGGCCGCGCCGCCCGAGCTCGAACTGCGGGACCTGTCCGAAGGACTCGTCCAGCCGGCGGCCGAGGACCCGGAGGTCGTGGTCGAGGTGGGCCCCGGCGGTCGGTGGGTCGCCGAGTACTACCCGCACGACAGCGCCCAGGAGCTGCCCGACGGCGGGCTGCGGATCGCCCTGCGCACCCCCGATCCGGCCTCGCTGCGCAGGCTTGCGCTGCGTCTCGGCCGGGAAGGCCGCATCGTCTCCCCGCCGGAACTGGCACAGAGCGCACGGCAGGCGGCCCGTGCGGCGCTCGCCGCCTATGACGAACCGGTCTGAGCGGATACCTGTGGGAGATATGGGCAATATGTCTGTGGTGTCAGGTATTCCGACCGTGGTGGTGCCCGATTCGGTACGGTTCAAGGCTGCCTGTCCGGACTGCCGCGAGCGGTTCGAGCTGGCGGCGGGCGCCATCCGCCTCGCCGTAGGGGCCAGCCGCCGGACGACGTTCTACTCCTTCACCTGCCCGGAGTGCGGTGCGGCCGTCCGTAAGCCCGCAGGGGAGCGGATAGTTGAGCTCCTCACCGGTGGTGGGGTGCGGACCCTGCGCCTCCATACCAGCCTTTAGAACGTCGGACATAGAACTGACGTCGGACGAAGAACGTCGGACATAGAACGTCGGACATAGAACGTCGGACACCTAGACACATTGAGGCTCTGCGCATGTTCTGGCCCATGCTCGCCATCGCCCTGGGGTTCCTCGGGATCGCCGTCCTCGGTGTGCTGGCCGTCAAGGTCTTCATCGAGACCCAGCGCCTGGGGCGTCAGGTGAAGCGAACCACCGAGCGCATCAACCGGGCGGCGGAGGACCTCGAACGGGCCGCGACGGATCTTGCCGCCACCGGTGAGACGTTGCGATAGATGTACCGCCCCTACGATCGTGTGAGGCGGTGAGCAGGGCCGATTGATCGGGGAGTGCGTGGCCTCCAGTTTCTCGGGTTCGGGGGGTACCCTGCTGAACGCGGCCCTGAGAGCGAGGCGCGGGTCGTAATCGCAAGGACGCCTGGGTATTGCCCTGCGTTTACTCCTGCGGGATACGATCGCTGACAGTACAACGATCGGGCGTCCGTCCGACGTTCGATCCGCCCCACCCCTGCTGCCTCGGTGAGAAGGTACACGCATATGTTCGGAAGGCTCGGCGCTCCCGAGATCATCCTGATCCTCGTCGTCATTGTTCTGCTGTTCGGCGCGAAGAAGCTTCCTGACATGGCTCGCTCGCTCGGCAAGTCGGCCCGCATCCTCAAGAGCGAGGCCAAGGCCATGAAGTCCGAGGGCAGCCCGTCGGCCACCCCGGCCGAGCCGGCGAACGACGCCGCCCAGGACCAGGTGGCCCCGCGCACCATCCAGGCCGCGCCCGGTGACGTGACCAGTTCGCGTCCGGTCGCAGAGGCGACCGACTCGACCAAGCGCTGACAACCGGGCCGACGCAGGCGCCGTGATCGGTGACGGCCTGCTGCACGAGATGAGGACGTGGGTTGCTCAAGTCTGCCCGCAAACAGGAGACGGATCCAGAGGGCCGCATGCCCCTGGTGGAGCACCTGCGTGAGCTGCGTAACCGGCTGGCGAAAGGCTTGCTCGGGATCGTCGTCGTCACGATCGTGGCCGCCTTCTTCTACAAGGGGATCATCGAGTTCTTCACCGACCCGGTACTGAAGTCGGTCGGTTGCGAGTCCAGCTTCACCGACCTCGCCGAGAAGGAGGACGGTACGTGCGCACGTATCGTCCTGAACGGTCTGCTCACCCCGTTCACCCTTGCCCTCAAGGTCTCCTTGATGGCGGGCGTCGTCCTTGCCTCCCCGATCTGGCTCTACCAGCTGTGGGCCTTCGTCGCCCCGGGGCTGCACAACCACGAGAAGAAGTACTCGCTCGCCTTCGTGGGCGCGGGTTTCCCGCTCTTCCTCGCCGGTGGCTTCTTCGCGTACAAGACCCTGCCCACGATGGCGCGGGTGCTCCTGGAATTCTCGCCGGGCGGGCTCGACAACCAGCTGCCGCTGGACGAGCTGCTGGATCTGATCACGCGCATGGTGGTCGTCTTCGGGCTCTCCTTCGAGCTGCCCCTGCTGCTCGTCATGCTGAACTTCGGCGGGGTCATCACCGGCAAGCGGATGCTCGGCTGGTGGCGGGGCATGATCATGGGCATCACGGTCTTCGCCGCAGTGGCCACTCCCAGTACCGAACCAGTGAGCATGCTGGCGCTCGCCGGACCGATCTGGGTGCTGTACTTCGTGGCCACGGCGATCTCGCTCCTCAACGACCGTCGCAAGGCGCAGATCGCGGCGGCGGGGCCCGCCGACGACGAGGCGTCGGAGCTGGATCTGACCCCCGAGGACATCGGGGAGATCGAGCCGGTCGCGTCGAGACGGTCGTTGCCCGCGCAAGCGAGCTCGGACCGTGAGCGGGTGAACGGTTACGACGACATCACGTGACCTTGCAAGGTCCCCGGGGTGACCAGCGAGATCACCCTTTTCGTCAATCCCACCGCAGGGCGCGGCCGGGGCGCGCACGCCGCGCAGCCGGCCGCTTCCGCGTTGCGGGATGCCGGATTCTCCGTGCGTACGGTTCTCGGCGAGGACGCCGAGGACGCCCTGCGGCGGGCGCGTGAGGCCGTCGCGGGCGGGACCGGTGCGTTGATAGCGGTGGGCGGGGACGGCATGATGTCCCTCGCCCTGCAGGCCGTTGCCGGAACGATGACCCCGCTCGGGGTCGTCGCCGTGGGCACCGGGAACGACTTCGCCCGCGCGCTCGGGATGCCCATACGGGATCCGGCCGCCGCCGGGCGGCTGGCCGCCGAGGCGCTCAAAGGTGGTGCCGTCCGCGAGATCGACCTCGGCAGGGTCGATGAGCGGTGGTTCGGGTCCGTGCTCGCCTCCGGCTTCGACTCCCGGGTCAACGACCGTGGCAACCGGATGCGCTGGGTCGGCGGACGGTTCAAGTACGACCTCGCGATCCTCGCCGAACTCGCCGCGTTCAAGCCCATTCCGTACCGCATCAGGCTGGACGGCGGTCCGGTCCGGGACATCGAGGCGACGCTCATCGCCGTCGGCAACGGATCGACGTATGGCGGAGGCATGCGGATCTGCGCGGACGCCGTCATGGACGACGGGCTCTTCGACGTGACCGTCGTCGGGGACTGCAGCCGCACCACACTCCTCAAGGTCTTCCCCCGCGTCTACAAGGGAACGCATCTCGGTCACCCCGAGGTCACTACGCACCGGGTCTCTTCGATCGAGCTGGCCGCGGCCGGTGTCACCGCGTACGCGGATGGTGAACAACTCGGGGCGCTGCCGCTCACCGCGACCTGTGTACCGGGTGCGGTGAAGGTGCTCGCACCGGGTTCTCCCAACGGTATTTAAAGATCGCGTCACTGTCAGAGGCGGCGGGTAGGCTCGTACGCAAGATGACAGAGGACCTCTCACCAGCTGAGCGATACCAGGCTTCTCGGATCCGCGCCACCGAGCTGGCCACCGCACTCGCGCCCTTCCGCGAGATGTACGAGTTCGATCTGGACCCCTACCAGATCGAGGCCTGCGAGGCCCTGGAGACCGGCAAGGGGGTGCTCGTCGCAGCCCCGACCGGCTCGGGCAAGACGATCGTCGGCGAATTCGCCGTACACCTCGCCCTCGAACAGGGCCGCAAGTGCTTCTACACGACCCCCATCAAGGCCCTGTCCAACCAGAAGTTCACCGATTTGGTCAAGCGCTACGGACCGGACAAGGTCGGCCTGCTGACCGGTGACAACAGCGTCAACGGCGATGCCCCGGTGGTTGTCATGACCACCGAGGTGCTGCGGAACATGCTGTACGCGGGCTCGCAGGCGCTCCGCGGCCTCGGCTATGTGGTCATGGACGAGGTGCATTACCTCTCCGACCGCTTCCGCGGCGCCGTCTGGGAAGAAGTGATCATTCACCTCCCGGACTCCGTGACCTTGGTGTCGCTGTCGGCGACCGTGTCCAACGCCGAGGAGTTCGGTGACTGGCTGGACACCGTCCGCGGCGACACCCAGGTCATCGTTTCCGAACACCGTCCCGTGCCGCTCTGGCAGCATGTGCTGGCAGGCCGCAAGATGTACGACCTCTTCGAGGAAGAGACCGACCACGGCGGCCGTGGCGTCGGACGCCGCGAGGTCAACCCCGACCTCGTCCGGCTCGCCCGGATGGAGAACCAGCGGGGGTACAACCCGCGTGAGCGCCGCCGCGGCAAGATGGTCCGCGAGGCGGACCGTGAGCGCGAGCGGCGTGAGCGCAGCCGGATCTGGACCCCGGCCAGGCCCGAGGTCATCGACCGGCTGGACGCCGAAGGGCTGCTCCCCGCCATCACGTTCATCTTCAGCCGGGCCGGCTGCGAGGCTGCCGTACAGCAATGTCTGCACGCCGGATTGCGGCTCAATGACGAGGGCAAGCGGCGCCTGGTCCGCGAGATCGTCGAGGATCGGACCGCGGCCATCCCCGGCGAGGACCTCCATGTCCTGGGCTACTACGAGTGGCTGGAAGGACTGGAGCGAGGCATCGCCGCGCATCACGCCGGCATGCTGCCCACGTTCAAGGAAGTCGTCGAGGAGCTGTTCGTACGAGGGCTCGTCAAGGCCGTCTTTGCGACGGAGACCCTCGCCCTGGGCATCAACATGCCCGCACGCTCGGTCGTGCTGGAGAAGCTCGTCAAGTGGAACGGCGAACAGCACGCCGACGTCACCCCCGGCGAGTACACCCAGCTGACCGGGCGGGCCGGACGGCGTGGGATCGACGTCGAAGGCCATGCGGTGGTGCTGTGGCAGCGCGGCATGGACCCGGGGGCGCTGGCCGGACTCGCGGGTACGCGTACGTACCCGCTGCAGTCCAGCTTCCGGCCCTCGTACAACATGGCGGTCAACCTGGTGCAGCAATTCGGGCGGCATCGTTCGCGCGAACTGCTGGAGACGTCCTTCGCACAGTTCCAGGCCGACCGATCGGTGGTCGGGATCTCCCGGCAGGTTCAGCGGAACGAAGAGGGACTGGAGGGCTACCGGGAGGGCATGAACTGCCACCTCGGTGACTTCGAGGAGTACGCGCGGCTTCGCCGCGAACTCAAGGACCGGGAGACCGAGCTCGCCAAGCAGGGCGCGTCGCAGCGGCGGGCCGCGGCCGCGGCGTCCCTGGAGAAGCTCAAGCCCGGCGATGTCATCCATGTGCCCACCGGCAAGTTCGCCGGACTGGCACTGGTCCTCGACCCGGGGCTGTCCGCCGGACGGACCAATGGGCACGGGCACCGCGGGCTCGAATACCACGACGGGCCGCGGCCGTTGGTGCTGACCGCCGAGCGGCAGGTCAAGAGACTCGCTTCGATCGACTTCCCGGTTCCGGTGGAGGCCCTGGAGCGGATGCGGGTGCCGAAGTCGTTCAACCCGCGCTCGCCGCAGTCACGCCGCGACCTGGCCTCCGCGCTGCGGACCAAGGCCGGGCACATAGTGCCGGAGCGGCACCGCAAGGGGCGGTCCGCCGCGGCCGACGACCGGGAGATCGCCCGCTACCGGGCGGAGCTGCGCGCGCACCCCTGCCACGGGTGCGACGAGCGTGAGGACCATGCGCGATGGGCCGAGCGGTATCACCGGCTGCAGCGCGACACCCGGCAGCTGGAGCGGCGCATCGAGGGGCGGACGAACACGATCGCCCGTACCTTCGACCGGATCGTCGCGCTGCTCACCGAGCTCGACTATCTGCGGGGCAACGAGGTCACCGAGCACGGGCGGCGGCTCGCACGGCTTTACGGCGAGCTGGACCTGCTGGCGAGCGAATGCCTGCGGGACGGGGTGTGGGAGGGCCTGAACCCTGCCGAACTCGCGGCGTGCGTCTCGGCGTTGGTGTACGAGGCGCGGCAGGCCGATGACGCGGTGGCGCCCAGACTGCCCTCGGGTCCCGCGAAGACGGCGATGGGCGAGATGGTCCGGATCTGGGGTCGGCTCGACGCCCTGGAGGAGGACTTCAAGGTCAACGGGGCGGAGGGGGTCGGGCAGCGCGAACCCGATCTGGGCTTTGCCTGGGCGGTCTACATGTGGGCGTCGGGGCGGACGCTGGACGAGGTGCTGCGCGAGGCGGAGATGCCGGCGGGGGACTTCGTGCGCTGGTGCAAGCAGGTGATCGACGTGCTGGGGCAGATTGCGGCTGCGGCGCCGCGGGACGGGAGTTCTGTGGCGCGGAGTGCGCACAAGGCGGTGGACGCGGTGTTGCGAGGGGTAGTGGCTTACAGCTCTGTGGGGTGAGGGGGCCGCGGTGGGCGGATTTGCGGGGTGCGGGGCCGAGGGGTGCGAGGTGCGTGCGCCTGCGGCGGGCGGGTCTCCTCCTTGCCCCTTCCCGAAACCGGGGGCTCCGTCCGCGAGTTCGACCCAGCCACAGCCCGCGGTGCTGGGGAGGCCTGCCACATCGATGTTGCCCTTGACGGCCAGCAGGCGGCCCGCGAGCGGGAGGTGTTAGTCCGCGGCCGGTCCGCATTACGTGGACCGGCCGCGGGGTCCTTGTCTCAGATCGATTCCTTGCCACTCTTCATCGACACCCCCGCGCAGACCAACCCCAGCAGCACGGTCAGTCCGCCGATGATGACGTTGTTGAGGATGACGCCGAGGTCCGGGCTGCTGCCGACGACCCACGTCGAGATGATCATCCAGGCACCCATGGCGCAGATGGCCCAGCTCAGGCCGTACATCCGCTGCGGCATGACGGTGAACCCGAGGCCCAGCGCGGCGATCGCGATACCCATGATCAGGTTGTGCGTCACGAGCGCGGGCTGACTTGCCGTGAAGTTGAGCACCCAGGGCGAGATGGCGCAGTAGAGACCGATGAGGAACACCGGTGCGTCCACGAGGGCCACATCACGGCCACCGAGCACTCGCGCATAGCGATCGCGCATTTCGGAAACATCGGGGTGACTTGTCATGTCACGGCCGGTGTGCGAGAGGTTTGACATGGGGTTCGTCTCCTTCGCTCCAGACCTGGCCGCCGAGTCTGTGCGACAAGCGGCCTTTTACCGTCATTCTGCGCTTATCTCGCCCTTATGTGTAGATTCGCGACATGCGGACACCGCGGGAATCGCAACGCGTCAGGCACCGCCCAGCCGCCTGGCCAGGGCCACCGGATCGGGTGTCCGCAGCACCCGGCCCCGTACCCCGGCAGCGGTACGTGCAGGGGCTCCGTCCAGCGTGACGGAATCGCGCCGAAGCCGTACACCGCCCCCGCCGGACCACCGGCTCACCGCCGCGACCGTGTCCGTGTCCCCACCCACGTCGACCCCTGCGACCAGGGCTTTCTCGTACGTACGCGTGGTGTGCAGCGCCCACGGTGCGGTGCCCGGACACGGCCGCACCGCACCGTTGAACTCCGTTGCCGCGCCCGGGTGCCGGCCGGGCGCGGCAGGTGGCGGCCCAGCGCGAGTGAGCCGGTGTTACGCCGCGATCTCCTGCTCGCGCTCCACCTGTGCGTTCCACTCGCGCTTGACCGAGCGCCAGGCGTCGTCGTTCTGGCCGAGCCGCCAGTAGCCGGAGATCGACAGCTGGGTAAGCGGGATCTTGCGGTCCAGGCGCAGATGGCGGCGGATCTCCTTCACGAAGCCCGCCTCGCCGTGGACGAATGCCTGGACCTCGCCTGCCGGGAACTCCAGCTCCTTCACCGCGGCGGTCAGCGCCTCGCCGACCGGGCGCTCCCCGCGGTGCAGCCAGGTCACCTCGACCCCTTCGGGCGTCACGATCTTCTGCTCCTCGGCGGCGTCCGTCACCTCGACGAACGCGTGCACCACCGCGCCCGCCGGCATCTGCTCCAGGGTGGCCGCGATGGCCGGCAGGGCGCTCTCGTCGCCTGCCAGGAGGTGCCAGTCCGCCGAGGCGTGAGGGCCATAGCCCCCGCCGGGGCCGAGGAAGGTCACCTGATCTCCCGGGACCGCCCGCATTGCCCAGGGCCCGGCGAGGCCCTCGTCGCCGTGGACCACGAAGTCGATGGCCAGCTCCCGGGTGACCGGATCCCAGGAGCGCACCGTGTAGGTGCGAGTGGTGGGCCACAATTCCCGAGGCTGTTCCTCGCGTATGCGGGTCATGTCGAACGGGTGCGCGTACTGTGCGCCCTCGGGGGCGAAGCAGAGCTTGACGTAGTGGTCGGTGTACCCGGAGAGCCCGAAGCCGGCGAGGCCGTCACCGCCGAGCACCACGCGCACCATGTGCGGGGTGATCTGCTCGGTGCGCAGAACGTGGGCCCCTTGCGCCTTGGGTGCCTGTCGTGCCGGTCGTTCTGCCACGAAATTCTCCCTGCTCCGATTGCTTAGGCTTACCTAAGTTAGCACCTCAGTCGCGGAGTGTGGAGAGCAGGCGTTGCAGGGCACCGCCGAGCCCCCACTGCTTCGCGAGGGCTTCGAGGGCGGCGGGGTCACGCGGCTCGGTGGGCAGCGTGGAGTCGAACTCCGGCAGGGGTACATCACTGGCGACCCGCACCACTTTCGGTGCGACGGCCACATAGTCCCGGGCCTCGTCGAGCCGCTTGCGCTGCGAGGGTGTCAGCTTGGCGGCCGGATCGTCCACCGCGGCCATGATTCCGGCCAGATCGCCGAAGGCGTCCAGCAGTTTGGCCGCCGTCTTCTCGCCGATGCCCGGGACGCCCGGCAGCCCGTCGCTCGGGTCGCCGCGCAGCAGGGCCAGATCGACGTATCCGGAGCCGTTCACCCCGTACTTCCCCCGCAGCCACGCCTCATCCGTCACCTGGAGCGAGCCGACCCCCTTCAGTGGGTAGAGCACCCGCACCCCGCGGGCGTCGTCGACGAGCTGGTAGAGGTCCCGGTCACCGGTGACGATGTCCACGGGGCCGGTGGCCGGACCGGCGAGCGTGCCGATCACATCGTCCGCCTCGTAGCCCGCGACGCCGACCCGGGCGATACCGAGCGCATCGAGCACGTCCTCGATGACCGGTACCTGCGGGGCCAGGGTGTCGGGGGTCTCCTCCTCGTCGGGCAGCCCCTCGGCGGTCTCCACCGCGACGCGGTGCGCCTTGTACGAGGGGATCAGCTCCACCCGCCAGCGCGGCCGCCAGTCCGCGTCCATGCAGGCGACCAGATCGTCCGGCCGGTGGTCCTGCACCAGTCGCCCGATGAAGTCGAGCAGCCCGCGCACAGCGTTGACCGGAGTCCCGTCCGGGGCACGTACCGAATCGGGAACCCCGAAGTAGGCGCGGTAGTAGAGGGAAGAGGTGTCGAGGAGCATCAGGCGTCGCGTCACACCCCGATGATGCCGCACCCCACCGACACCGGCCGTCGCGGACACCGGGGCCGAAAGGCGGGGGAGGTCGGTCCCCGGTGGTGCGGTCCCCGACGGAAGCCGCTCATCTGTGACCTGGATCACTCTTGTATGACCTGGGTCACTCTTGCGTTTGCCTCGTGTAAGCGAGGGCAGGCGCGCAGCCGGAGCGGATCACGTAACAGTTTCAACTAGTGCACGTGCCAAGCGGGCCGAATCCGCGCCGCTCCACGGTCTGCCGGAGGGGTGGCGGACCGTTTTTCGGTTCAACCCGCGAGGTGTATGTGTCAAGGCTGCAAGCTGAGCACTTGTACAAAGTGTTCGGCAGACGACCCGATCAAGCCGTGCAGAAGCTCGAAGGCGGCGCCGACCGCGACGAGCTTCGCGCCGACGGAACGACCGCAGCGGTGATCGACGCCTCGTTCTCCGTCGAACCGGGACAGATCTTCGTCGTGATGGGTCTGTCCGGGTCCGGTAAGTCCACGTTGCTGCGCATGCTCAACGGACTTCTGGAGCCCACAGCCGGACGCGTGCTGTTCGACGGCCAGGACCTGACCGCCCTGAGCCCCGCCGAACTGCGTCATGTCCGGTCTTCCAAGATCAGCATGGTGTTCCAGCACTTCGCGCTCTTCCCTCACCGAAGCGTGCTGGAGAACGCCGCGTACGGCCTCGAAGTGCAGGGTGTGCCGCGTGCCGAGCGTGAGAAGCGCGCGGCCGAGGCGCTGGAGTTGACCGGTCTCGCCGGCTGGGAGAAGTCCTGGCCGGACGAGCTGTCCGGCGGTATGCAGCAGCGCGTCGGCCTGGCCCGCGCCCTGGCCACCGACGCCGACCTGCTGCTGATGGACGAGTCCTTCAGTGCGCTCGACCCGCTGATCCGCCGCGACATGCAGGACCAGCTGCTCGAACTGCAGAAGCGTCTGAAGAAGACCATCGTCTTCATCACCCACGACCTCAACGAGGCCATGCGCCTCGGCGACCGTATCGCCGTGATGCGCGACGGGAAGATCGTCCAGCTCGGCACCGCCGAGGACATCCTCGTCACCCCGGCCAACGACTACGTCGCCTCCTTCACCCAGGACGTCGATCGCACCCGGGTGCTGACCGCGGGCGCCATCATGGCCGAGCCGCACACCGTCATGGGCACCAGCACGGACGACGGCAAGGAACTGCGTACCGCCGCAGACGTCCTCAGGGAAGCCCCGGCCACCGTCACCGAGTCCACGCCGATCATCGAGCTGTTCACGCCCTGCTCGCAGAGCGCAGTCGCGGTCGCCGTGACCGACGCCGAGGGCAAGCTCGTCGGCGTCGTACCGCGCGCCCGGCTGCTCGCCGTCCTCGGTGAGCCGATGAGCCCCACCGAGGTTCCGCAGGACATCAGGCCCGGAGCCGTCGGCACGAAGAAGGTGGCCAATGTTTAGGCTCCCTCTCGGCGACTGGGTCGACTCCGCGGTCGACTGGCTCCAGACTCATCTGTCCTGGCTGTTCGATGCGATCAGCTCGATCGTCAACGGCATGTTCGACGGCATATCCGCCGTGCTCTCCGCCCCCGCGCCTCTCGTCTTCGCGGGCATCGTCGCGGTCATCGCCTGGTGGCTGCGCGGTCTGCTCCCGGGTGTACTCGCCTTCGTCGGCTTCGCGGTCATCGACTCCGTCGAGCTGTGGGACGAAGCGATGGACACGCTCACCCTGGTGCTCGTCGCCACCATCATCGCGCTGGTGCTGGCCGTACCGCTGGGCATCTGGGCGTCCCGCTCCAAGGCGGTCAGCGCGGTGACCCGGCCGGTCCTGGACTTCATGCAGACCATGCCCGCCATGGTCTACCTGATCCCCGGCGTCATCTTCTTCGGCGTCGGTGTGGTCCCCGGCGTCATCGCCACCATCATCTTCTCGCTGCCCCCGGGTGTCCGGATGACCGAGCTCGGCATCCGCCAGGTCGACGCCGAACTCGTCGAGGCGGCCGAGGCGTTCGGCACCACCCGGCGCAACATCCTGCTGCGGGTGCAGCTGCCGCTCGCCCTGCCCACGATCATGGCGGGCGTCAATCAGGTCATCATGCTGGGCCTGTCCATGGTGGTCATCGCCGGCATGGTGGGTGGCGGCGGCCTCGGCGGCGCCGTCTACCGCGCCATCGGCAACGTCGATGTCGGTCTCGGCTTCGAGGCGGGCATCTCCATCGTCATCGTGGCGATGTACCTGGACCGGATGACCAGCGCCCTCGGCCGTGAGGTCTCCCCGCTCGCTCGCCGCTCCCTCGCCAGGGCGCAGTCGATGGCCGGCGGACCGAAGGTCTGGAACCACCGTCCGCAGCCCGTCGTCGCGGTCGTCGGCATCGTCGTCCTCGCACTCGTCGCGGGCGGCATGGGAGTCTTCGGCTCGTCCGGCTCGGACAAGGCCACCGCCGCCGGCGCCTCAAACGTCGGCGAGGGCAAGAAGATCAGCATGGGTTACATCCCGTGGGACGAGGGCATCGCCTCCACCTACCTGTGGAAGGAGCTGCTGGAGCAGCGCGGCTTCGAGGTCGATGTCGAGCAGTACGAGGCCGGTGCGCTCTACACGGGTATGGCCAACGGCCAGATCGACTTCGAGACCGACTCCTGGCTCCCGGTCACCCACGCCAGCTACTGGGAGAAGTACCAAAACAGCCTGGAGGACCTGGGTTCCTGGTACGGCCCCACCTCGCTGGAGCTGGCCGTCCCCTCGTACGTGAAGGATGTCCAGTCGCTGGACGACCTCAAGGGAAAGTCCTCGCAGTTCAAGGGCCGGATCGTCGGCATCGAGCCGAGCGCCGGTGAGATGGCCCTGCTCAAGGACAAGGTCCTGCCGGGCTACGGCCTGGACGAGGAGTACGAGGTCGTCGACGGCTCCACGCCGTCGATGCTGGCCGAGCTGGAGCGCGCGTACGCCAAGAAGGAACCGATCGTCGTCCCGCTCTGGTCGCCGCACTGGGCGTACGACCAGTACGAGCTGACCAAGCTTGAGGATCCCAAGAACCTCTGGGGCGAGGGCGACGGCATCCACACCCTGGCCCGCAAGGACTTCTCCGCCGACTACCCCGAGGTCAGCACCTGGCTCAAGAACTTCGAGATGAGCGAGGACCAGCTCACCAGCCTTGAGGCACAGATCCAGAAGAGCGGCTCCGGCAATGAGCAGGAAGCCGTCCGCACCTGGCTGGAGGCCAACCCGGGCCTCGCCGACAAGTGGACCCCCGTTGCCGAGGCCGGTGCGGCCAAGGGCACCGACGGCGAGGACGAGCGCGACCGTGCCGTCGAGATGGCCTGGGCCCCTGGGAGGAGGGCATAGTCGCCACGTGCCTGTGGAAGGCCGTCCTGGAGGAGCGCGGCTACAAGATCAACCTCAAGCAGTCGGAGGTCGGTCCGATGTGCGCCACCAAGGCCTGGATGGAGAAGAACCCGGGCATCGCGGACACGATGGCTCCGCAGTAGGGCTCGACAGAGCCTGAAGCAGCAGAAGGGGTGGGCGCCGCCGTGGGCGGGCCCGCCCCTTCCGGCTGTCCGGAAGACGTTCATCAACCGGCCGACCTTGCGTAACCGTGTGCGTAATGTGCAGGCAGCCGGAAGGATGACGAGTCGGGAGGGAGCCGGACATGGATGACAAGGAAGCACTCCGGGTGGGCGCCGCGGTCCGCCGACGGCGCAGATCCCTGGGGCTCACACTGGCCGCGGTCGCGACCCGAAGCGGTCTGTCCGTGCCGTTCCTCAGTCAGATCGAGAACGAGCGGGCCCGGCCCAGCGCCCGGTCCCTGGACCGGGTCGCCGGAGCCCTGGAGACCACCACGGCACGATTGCGCGCCGCCGCGGACTCGGCGCGCGCCGTCGATGTCGTACGGGCGGGCGAGGGCGACGGGGTACGCAGGGTGGTGCGCGGACGCCATCAGCTCAGCGCCCTGGAGTTCACCGGTGAGCTCGACCTCGGGCGCGAGTTCCAGCACCGCAACGACGAGGTGATGTACGTGGTGCGGGGCGCCGCGGAGGTGGAGGCCGAGGGGCAGGCGTACCGGCTGGAGCAGGGCGACACACTTTTCCTGTCCGGCGGGGTGCGGCACCGCTGGCGGGCCACGATGCCCGGTACGCGGCTGCTGGTCGTCGCGGTCGCCGAACACATCGACGCCACCTTCGACCCGCGTCGCTGAGAAAGGGGCTTTCCGCCGTGCGAGTCGTCTCCCTGGTCCCCTCGCTGACCGAGGCTGTCGCCGTCACAGCCCCCGGCCTGCTGGTCGGTGTCACCGACTGGTGCACCCACCCGGCCGGCCTGACCGCCGCCCGTATCGGCGGCACCAAGAACCCCGACGTGGCCGCGGTCGTCGCGCTGCGGCCCGATCTCGTCGTCGCCAACGAGGAGGAGAACCGCGAGCCCGACCTCGCAGCGATCGGGGCGGCCGGAATCGAGGTCCTCGTCACCAGGATCCGCACCCTCGACCAGGCCCTCGAGGAACTGGACCGGGTCCTGGTCACCGCGTGCGGACGGCCCAGGCCGCGCTGGCTGGACGAGGCCGAGGCCGCCTGGGCCGCGCTCCCGCCACCGCGCGCCCCGCGCCGTGCGGTGGTGCCCATCTGGCGCAGGCCCTGGACGGTGCTGGGCCGCGACACCTTCGCCGGGGACCTGCTGGCCAGGCTCGGCGTCGAGAACGTCTACGCGGACCACGCCGAGCGCTATCCCCGTATCCCGCTCGACGCACTCAACACGGCGGGCGCCGACCTGGTCGTCCTGCCCGACGAGCCGTACCGCTTCACCGCGAACGACGGGCCCGAAGCGTTCCCCGCACTGCCCGCCGTACTCGTCGACGGGCGATTTCTCACCTGGTACGGGCCGTCGCTGGCGCAGGCGCCTGCGGCGCTGCGAGCAGCGCTCCGCTGAGCAGCCCGCGCACCGTCCGGAGCCCGGCCACCGCCCACGCCGTCACCAGCAGTACGTACAGCGCGACGGCCAGCCAGGTGTACGCCGTGAGACCGGTGTGCCGGGCCAGACCCGCTGCGCCCGTGACACACGTACCGACCGGGAAGGTGAAGCCCCACCACGTCATACTGAAGGTCATACCGTTGCGTACGGCCCGCACCACCAGCGCGACGGCCAGTGCCAGCCACATCAGCGCGAAGCCCATCACCGGCACCCCGTAGAGCACGGCGAACACCTCGAACCCCGAGGCATACGGCTCCCCGATCGCGCCCGGCGCCACATCGGCGAGCTGATTGACCGCGGTCGTCGACTGGCCCAGCGGGCCGAGGACAAGGAACAGCGTGGGCGTCAGCGCGAGCGGCAGCGGGCCCTGGTGGACGAGCCGGGCGAAGATCAGCGGCAGCATCACCAGCGTGGCCAGCAGACTCAGACCGAACATCGCGTAGCAGGCCAGCAGCATCGCCTCCTGCCACTGACCGGCGGGCAGCTCCGGCACCAGCAGCGCACCGAGCGCCGCGGAGACCATCGGGGCCACCACTGGAAGCAGCCACACCGGCGATGCGGTGCCGGGTTCGACCCGGTGACGCACGACCATCAGGTACGGAATCGCGACCGCGGCGGCCAGCCCGATCAGCGTGCCGGCCGTGTACAGCACCACATCCAGGGCAAGGGCCGCCTGATGGCCTATGACGTCCTGGCCCACCACCATCGTCGAGCCGCCGACCGCCAGCAGTGCCATCGAGAGACAGCCGTAGAAAGGGGCGACGGTGGGGTCCAGCAGATGGGTGCGGGCCTGGTCGCGATGGGCGATCCAGTGCCCGATACGGGCCGTGAGCACCACGGCGAGCATGACTGTCGCGAGCGCCCACACCACCGTGCAGGCACCCCGCAGTCCCGGGACGTGTACGGGCAGCGCGACACCCGCGCTCGCGACGATCGAGGTGCCCATGACGCTCGCGTACCAGTTCGGGCCGATGTACCGCAGGTGAGAGAGCCGGGGGGCTGCTGAAGCGGGGGCTGGGGACTGCTGTGTCTGCGGAAAAATGGCCATGCCGCGATTCTCGTGGCGCGGGACGGGCCCCACCAGGGACGTCATGTCTATGAGGTCATAAGGTGGAATTATGACCGGTGAAGAACGTATTTCCCTCTCCCGCCGGGTCCCTGACCTCGGTGCGCTGGAGCTGCTGCTCGCCGTCGCCCGGCACGGCAGCCTGGGGCGCGCGGCACGGGACGTCGGCGTCACCCAGCCCGCCGCGAGCAGCCGTATCCGGTCCATGGAGCGGCAGCTCGGCCTGGCCCTGCTGGACCGTTCACCGCGCGGCTCCCGGCTCACCGACGCGGGCGCACTGGTCACCGACTGGGCGCGCAGGATCGTCGAGGCGGCCGAGGCGTTCGACGCCGGCGCGCAGGCGCTGCGCGACCGGCGGGACTCCCGGCTG
This sequence comes from Streptomyces sp. NPDC002958, assembly GCF_055563255.1. Lineage (NCBI taxonomy): Bacteria > Bacillati > Actinomycetota > Actinomycetes > Kitasatosporales > Streptomycetaceae > Streptomyces > Streptomyces sp. NPDC002958. Next base: position 76,535 of record NZ_JBVHDS010000014.1, read on the forward strand.
CGGGTCGCCGCCTCCATGACCATCGCCGAATACCTGCTGCCGGGCTGGCTGATAGCGCTGCGCGCCGAACGGCCGGACACCGCGGTCTCGCTGCTCGCCGGAAACTCGGCGGCGGTCGCGGGGCGGCTGCTCGTCGGCGAGGCGGACCTCGGGTTCGTGGAGGGCTTGTCCGTGCCGGAAGGGCTCGACGGCACGGTCATCGCCCACGACCACCTCGTCGTCGTGGTCGCTCCGCCCCATGCGTGGGCCCGCCGCCGTACGCCGCTGTCCCCGCAGGAACTGGCCGCGACCCCGCTGATCCTGCGCGAGCACGGCTCCGGCACCCGCCAGGTCCTGGACGCGGCCCTCGCCGTGCACGGCGGGCTCGCCCAGCCGCTGCTCGAACTCTCCTCGACGACCGCGGTGAAGGGAGCGGCGGAGAGCGGGGCGGGGCCGTGCGTGCTGAGCGAGCTGGCGCTGGGCGAGGAGCTGTCCTCCAGGCGCCTGGTCAAGATCCCGATCGCCGGAGTGCGACTGAGGCGCCAGCTGCGCGCGGTATGGCCCTCGGGCCACCGCCCTACGGGTCCGGCGCGCGATCTGCTGTCGCTGACCGGGCGGGGCACGTAGCGGGAGGATCGCGTGGGCCCGGCCCGCGCGATCCCTCGTCCTGCTGACGCCCTCCAGTGCCGTGACCGGCAGTGTTTGCGCGGAAGGAGCGTCGTTCAGCCCGTGCGATCGCCAGGCGGCCGGAAGTCCTTGGACGGGGGCCCTGCTGCTCGAACGAAGTCGGGGGCTTGGGGAAGGAGCTACCAGGGCTTTTGGCCAACGCCGCGAGCGTGCGTGCCGGACGCCGCAGGGCAGGCGGGACTTTCGAAACGCGCCTGGCCGGGGCCGCCGCAAGCGCTCGCAGGCCCCGTGGTCTGCGCTGATGCGAGTTCCTCGACCGACGTACGGGCCGGGGCCGACGAGGCCGCCACCAGCGCCTGCATCAGCCGTGAGTCGTCGCCCATCTCCGGGTGCCACTGCACCCCGAGCACCCACTGCGCTCCCGGCAGCTCGATCGCCTCGACCGTGCCGTCCGCCGCGTGCGCCGAAGCCACCAGCCCCGGTGCGAGTCGCTGTACGCACTGGTGGTGGTAGGTGGGGACGGCGGACTCCTCGGGCACGATCGACGAGCAGAGCGTCCCCGGCACCGGCTTCACCGGGTGTGTGCCGAGGGCTCCGGTCGCGCCCAGCGGGCCGGTGTGCCCGTCGAGGTGCTGGGTCAGGGTGCCGCCCAGCGCCACATTGAGCAGCTGCATGCCGCGGCAGATGCCGAGCAGCGGTGTACCGGACTCCAGCGCGGCGCTGATCAGGGCCAGCTCCCAGGCGTCGCGCTCCTGCGCGGGGGGACCGGTCCTGAAGTCGCGCTCCGCGCCGTACAGCCCGGGTTCCACGTCGGCGCCGCCTGCGATGACGAGGCCGTCCAGCCGGGCTACCGCGGCCCCGGCCCGGGCGGGGGCGTCCGGCGGGAGCAGCGCCGCAAGGCCGCCGGACTGCTGGACCATCCGCGGATAGGCGGCCGGGAGGAGAGTGGCGGGCAGCTCCCAGACACCCCAGCGGGCCACGGGCTCCAGATAGGTGGAGACGCCGATGAGAGGTTCGGACACGGGGCGGTCCCTCCGGTCGGCCGCCCGCAGGGCGGACTCGGTTCCATGGTGCCAATGGTGGCAGAGAATACCTTTATGGTTTCCGAGGCTGCCACCGACCCGAAGTCCCGCCGGTGTGCTCCCGGTCAGGCCAGAAAACCGCGCAACAGTGCGGCCGTACCCGCGCAGTGCTCGCGCATCACCGCGCGCGCGGCCTCCGCGTCCCCGTCGAGAACCGCCTCGACGAGACTCGCGTGTTGATGCTGCGAATGCTCCAGGTTCCGCACGAGCAGCGGTATGCAGTCCAGCAGATCGTTCAGGGTGGCCCGGACGGCCGCGTACTGCGCGGCCAGCGACGTGGAGCCGGAGAGTTCGGCCAGGGTCAGATGGAACAGGGTGTCGTGCCTGCGGTAGTCGGGCAGAGGTGCTTCGTGAGTTGCCGTCAGAGCCGTACGCAGCCGGTCCGCGCCCTCGTCCGTCAGTCCCTGCGAGGCGCACAGCCCGGCCGCCCCGGCCTCCAGTACCTCGCGGAAGCGCAGCACGTCCTCGATGTCGACCGACTCCACCTTCCGGCGCAGCTCGTCCTCGCCGGGGCTGCCGGTGCGGGCCGGCACGAACGTGCCGCCGTACCGTCCGCGCCTGCTCTCCACCAGGCCCTGGTCCTGGAGCACCTTCAGCACCTCGCGCAGGGTGACCCGGCTGATCCCCAGCAGCTCGGCCAGTTCGCGCTCGGCCGGCAGTCGCCCGCCACCGGGCACCAGCCCGAGCCTGACCACCTGGAGGATCTGCTCCAGCGCCTCCTCGAAGCCGTTCCCCGCCCGGACGGGCCGCAGTACGGGCATCAGGCGGTCGGTGAACCCGCTTTCCTCGGCCACGTCCCGTTTTCCCTTCACAATTAATGGTTCTCTCCCATACCTTAAGTCTTCCGGCTGACCGAAGGAGGAGTACCCCGTGGCAGACCGAACACCACCGCTCGGGATCGAGGAGCTGCGCGTCCTCGTCACAAGCGGTGAGATCGACACCGTCGTCCTCGCCTTCCCCGACATGCAGGGACGACTGCAGGGCAAACGGTTCGCTGCCCGCTTCTTCCTCGACGAGGTCGTGGAGCACGGCACCGAGGGATGCAACTATCTGCTCGCCGTCGACACCGACATGAACACCGTCGACGGATTCGCGATGTCCTCCTGGGCGCGCGGCTACGGCGACTTCGCCATGCACGCAGACCTCTCCACCCTGCGTCCGGCGCCGTGGAACGAGGGCACAGCCATGGTCATGGCCGATCTAGCCCACGAGGACGGCTCACCCGTCACCGCCGCGCCCCGCCAGATCCTCCGCCACCAGTTGGAACGCCTGGCCGAGCACGGCTACACGGCCCATGTCGGCACCGAGCTCGAATTCATCGTCTTCAAGGACACCTACGAGCAGGCCTGGGACCGCAACTACCGCGATCTGACCCCGGCCAACCAGTACAACGTCGACTACTCCGTCCTCGGCACCGGCCGCGTGGAGCCGTTGCTGCGCCGTATCCGCAACGAGATGGCCGCCGCGGGCCTCACCGTCGAGTCCGCCAAGGGCGAGTGCAATCCCGGCCAGCACGAGATCGTGTTCCGCTACGACGAGGCCCTGGTCACCTGCGACCAGCACGCCCTCTACAAGACCGGATCCAAGGAGATCGCCGCCCAAGAGGGCGTCGCGCTCACCTTCATGGCCAAATTCAACGAGCGCGAGGGCAACTCCTGCCACATCCACCTCTCGCTCCGCTCCATCGACGAGGCCGGGCGCAATGCCATGGCGGGCGAGGACGGCGGCATGTCCCCGGTGATGCGCCACTTCCTCGCCGGCCAACTGGCGGCCCTGCGCGACTTCTCCCTCCTCTACGCACCGAACATCAACTCCTACAAACGCTTCCAGCCGGGCTCCTTCGCCCCGACCGCCGTCGCCTGGGGCCGCGACAACCGCACCTGCTCGCTCCGCGTCGTCGGCCGCGGCCGCTCGATGCGCTTCGAGAACCGGCTGCCCGGCGGCGATGTCAACCCGTACCTCGCCGTCGCCGGACTGATCGCAGCGGGCATCCACGGCATCGAGAAGGGCCTCGAACTCCCCGAGCCGTGTGACAGCAACGCCTACACCGCCGACTACGACCACGTCCCCACCACGCTGCGCGAAGCCGCCGAACTCTGGGAGAGGAGCGAGATCGCCAGGGCGGCCTTCGGCGACGACGTCGTCGCGCACTACCGCAACATGGCCCGCGTCGAACTCGAAGCCTTCGACGCCGCAGTGACCGACTGGGAGCTCCGCCGCTCCTTCGAACGCCTGTGAGGCACCCTGTGACCACGCCCGACCACCCGGTGGAACACCACGTACTCAACCCGGCGACGGAAGAACTCCTCGCCACCGTCCCGTCCACCACCCCCGCCGAGGTCGACGCGGCGGTCGTCCGGGCCGCAACGGCCCAGCGCACCTGGGCCGCCCTCGCCCCCGCCGACCGGGCCCGGCTGCTGCGCCGCTTCGCCGCCGCCGTCGACGGCGAAGTCGAACAGCTGGCCCGACTGGAGGTCCAGGAAGCCGGCCATACCCTCGGCAACGCCCGCTGGGAAGCGGCCAACGTCCGCGATCTGCTCGACTACGCCGCCGGGGGAGTGGAACGACTCGGTGGCCGACAGATTCCGGTCCCCGGCGGACTCGACATCACCCTCCTCGAACCCCTCGGCGTCATCGGTGTGATCGCACCGTGGAACTTCCCCATGCCGATCGCCGCCTGGGGCCTCGCCCCCGCCCTCGCCGCAGGCAACGCCGTGCTCCTCAAGCCCGCCGAGACCACCCCGCTCACCGCCCTGCGGCTGGCCCGGATCGCCCTGGACGCGGGGCTTCCCGAACACCTCCTCCAAGTACTGCCGGGGGCGGGCGACGTGACCGGCGACGCCCTGGTCGAGCACCCCGGTGTCGCCAAGATCGTCTTCACCGGCTCCACCCGGGTCGGCAAGCAGATCATGGCCAAGTGCGCCGCCCGCGTGAAGCGACTCACCCTCGAACTCGGCGGCAAGAGCCCCAACATCGTCTTCGCCGACGCCGACATCGAGGCCGCCGCAGCCGCCGCACCCATGGCATTCCTGGACAACGCCGGCCAGGACTGCTGCGCCCGCACCCGCATCCTGGTCCAGCGATCCGCCTACGACCGCTTCCTGGAACTCCTCGCCCCCGCGATCGAATCGGTCGTCGTGGGCGACCCGTTGGACGAGAACACCCGGATGGGCCCGCTGATCTCCCGGGCCCAACTGGAACGGGTCCGAGGTTACGTCCCCGACGACGCGACCGCACTCAGCGGGAAAGCGCCCGAAGGGCCCGGCTTCTGGTTCCCGCCGACCGTCCTCACCGACGCCCGCCCGGACTCGCCCGTCGCCACCGAAGAGGTCTTCGGGCCGGTCGCCGTCGTCCTTCCCTTCGACGACGAGGCAGACGCCGTACGGCTCGCCAACGCAACGGAGTACGGCCTCGCCGGCTCGATCTGGACCCGGGACGTGGGCTGCGCGCTGCGCGTCTCGCAGGCGGTCCAGGCCGGGAACCTCTCCGTCAACTCCCACTCCAGCGTCCGCTACTGGACCCCGTTCGGCGGCTACAGACAGTCCGGACTCGGCCGCGAACTCGGCCCCGACGCCCTCGCCGCATTCACCGAGACCAAGAACGTCTTCATCAGCACGGAGGCCTGAGCCGACATGACCACCACCGACAGCCAGAACATCTGCCGCCGCCTGGTCGGCCGCACCGCCGTCATCACCGGAGCCGCCAGCGGCATCGGCCTGGCCACCGCACGCCGCCTGGCGTCGGAGGGCGCCCACGTCGTCTGCGCCGACATCGACGAGCACGCGGGCAAGGCCGCGGCCGAGGAGGTCGGCGGCACCTTCGTACGCGTCGACGTCACCGATCCCGAACAGGTCGAGGCACTCTTCCAGGCCGCCTTCGACACCTACGGCTCCGTCGACATCGCCTTCAACAACGCCGGTATCTCCCCGCCCGACGACGACTCCATCCTCACCACGGGCCTGGAGGCATGGAAGCGCGTCCAGGACGTCAACCTCACCTCCGTCTACCTCTGCTGCAAGGCCGCCCTGCCCTACATGCGCCGCCAGGGCCGCGGCTCGATCATCAACACCGCCTCCTTCGTCGCGATCATGGGAGCGGCCACCAGCCAGATCTCGTACACCGCGTCCAAAGGCGGTGTCCTCGCCATGTCCCGTGAACTCGGCGTGCAGTTCGCCCGCGAAGGCATCCGGGTCAACGCGCTGTGCCCGGGACCGGTCAACACCCCGCTGCTCCAGGAGCTGTTCGCCAAGGATCCGGAGCGCGCTGCCCGCAGGCTGGTGCACATCCCGGTCGGCCGGTTCGCCGAAGCCACGGAGATCGCGGCAGCCGTAGCGTTCCTCGCGAGCGACGACTCCTCATTCGTCAACGCCACCGACTTCCTCGTGGACGGGGGAATCTCCGGGGCGTACGTCACACCCGTCTAGTTGCCGTGACCGGGCGGTGTTTGCCCGGAAGGGGCGTCGTGCAGTGCGTGCGATCGCAAGGCGGCCGGAAGTCCTTGGACGGGGTGTCCCCTGCTCGATCGAAGTCGGGAGCTCGGGGAAGGAGCCACCAGGGCTCGTGGCGTCACCAAGGCGATCCGGCCGATCGGTGACAGCGGGACGAGCGGCGGCGTGGGCAGCTCCGTGGCCCCCTGACACCGGTCGGCTCAGAGGAACGTACGGCCCTCGCCCCGGTACGTCGGCACGGTCGCCGTCACCCGGTCGCCCTCGATCAGCTGCAACTCGTCGAAGCGTTCGCACAGTTCACCGGCCTTCGCGTGCCGGAACCACACCTTGTCGCCGATCAGCAGATCGTCGGCCGGGGCACCGAGCAGCGGGGTCTGCACCTCGCCCGGCCCCTCCTGCGGGTCGTAGCGCAGTCCCTCCGGAAGATAGGGGACGGGCAGCCGGTCGGCACCCGCGGGCCCGGACGCCGGATAGCCGCCACCGAGGACCGTCACCACACCCACACCGGGCCGACGCACCACCGGCTGGGCGAACAGCGCCGCCGGACGGGCCGTGAACGACGTGTAGTTGTCGAACAGCCGCGGCGCGTACAGCCCGGACCCGGCCGCGATCTCGGTCACCGCGAGCTCCGCCGCCGTGTGCTGCACACTGCCGGTGCCGCCGCCGTTCACGAACTCGAGATCCGGCGCCACCGCCCGTACCGCCCGCACCACCTCGGCCCGCCGGGCGGCCAGCTCCTTGCGGCCCGCTGCCTGCATCAGCCGGATCGCCCGGGAGCGCAGCGGCCGGCCCGCGACCGAGTCACCGACCCCGGCGATGTGGCCCTCGTACGCCATCAGTCCCACCAGCCGGAAACCGGGCCTGCGCGCCACCGAGCGTGCCAGTTCGGCCAGTTGGGCGGGGGAGCGCAGCGGTGAACGCAGGGCGCCGACCCTGACCCGGCCGCCGAGCAGCCGCAGGGAGGTGTCCAGCTCCAGACAGAGCCGGATCTCCTCGCGGCCACCGGCCCGCGCCGCGTCGATCAGCTCCAGCTGTGCGTGGTCGTCCACCATCACCGTCACGGCGGCGGCCAGCTTCGGATCCGCGGCCAGCTCCGCGAAGGCGGCCCGGTCGGCCGACGGATAGGCCAGCAGGACATCCTCGAAACCGGCCCGCGCCAGCCACAGCGACTCGGCCAGCGTGAACGACATGATCCCGGCGAATCCGGGCCGGGCGAGCACCCGCTCCAACAGGGCACGGCAACGCACCGACTTGCTCGCCACCCGGATCGGCTTCCCGGCGGCCCGGCGCACGAGATCGTCGGCATTGGCATCGAACGCATCCAGATCGACGACGGCGATCGGGGCGTCCAGATGGGCGGTGGCCCGGTTGTAACGGGTCCGGTCAGCGACGCGCGCAGTCATGGCCGCAGCTTGCCAGACGTCCGTACCACTGGGTAGGGGGATGATCTGCGCAGATCGTCCAGGGGCAGGGCGGCCCGCTCCCGCCGGGGCCGTCCCACCCCGTAGAGTGACGGGCACGCGGCAACCAACGGGCCTGCCTGTGACGTCGATCCGCGCGCGGTACGGAACAGGACCAGGGGGGCGGATGAGTACCGAGGCGCAGCACGCTCCCGTCCCGCCCCGCCCCGCGACCCCGCCACCGGCGCCCGCGCATCCCGCGCAGGCCCCTTCCGCGACCATCGCGAGCGTGCCCGTTCCGCCGCTCCCGAAGACACCACCGCCCGCAGTACCGGCCCCGATGCCGGGCCCAGCGGCGCCGGTGGGACCGGCCGCCGCGGTATCGATGCCCCCACCTCAGCGGCAGGAGCCGGACCCGAAACCGGTCGAGCCCCCTCAGCAGACGCACACCTGCGAAGTCCCGCCCGTGGAGACCACAGCGCGGCTCCGGCCCGTGCCCCCGGCTCACGCCGCGCCCGCACCCGCCACCACCCCGCCCCGCCCCGAGCAGCCGCCCGCCGCAACCCGTCGGCGCCCCGTCGGCGCTGTGGACCTCACCCCGCGTCCAGGGGCGACCCCGCCACCGCCCGGGCAGGTGCACGTCCCGCACGCGTACCCGCAGCCGCGCCCGTACCACCGCCCGTTCCCCGCACCGCCCGGGCAGGTGCACGTTCCGCAGCCGCACCCGTACCACCGCCCGTTCCCCGAGACACCCGTGGAGACCACCACCCGGCTGCTCCCCATCCGTACCCGCCACCCCGTCAGGACCGCGACCGCCGCCGCCTGCGTCGTCCTCGGGCTCGGACTGATCGGCGGCGCGGCCACCGGCGCCTGGCTCACCAGCGACTCCTCGGCCGACCCCGTCGCCCACAGCGCCTACACCGTGGGCCGCTCGGCGTGGCACAGCGTCCCCGTGGACACCCTCTTCCCCCGCACGCTCAATGGCGACGGAGCGGGGCCCGGCGGCGCCGACCGGGTCTGGACCAGGGTCGCCGTCGCCCCTGACAGCGGCTGCGCATCGGCCCTCGACCCACTGCTGGCCAGGACACTCGGCCCGGTCGGATGCGAGCGCATGCTCCGCGCCACCTACACCGACGCCACCAGCAGCAGCGTCACCACGGTCGGGTTGATCTTCGCCGAGGGCGACACCGAGGCCATGAGAGCACTGAGCACCCGCTTCACCGAACAGCACCTCGACCGGCGCACCGACCTGATGCCCCGTACATTCCCCGCCAAGGGCACGGTCGCCGCCGGGTTCGGCGACCGTCAGCGCGCCAGCTGGACCGTCCATGTACTGACCGAGATCCCTGTCGTCGTGTTCGCGGTCTCCGGGTTCGCCGACGGGCGTACGGTCACCGATCCGCAACCCGTCGACGAGGCCGTGGCCGCGAACGCCACCACGGCCGCCGCCCAGGCCGGACTCGGCCACGAGGCCAGAGGGGTCGCCGACCGGATCGAGCACGGTCTGCGCCGGACCGTCACCGACCTCACGGAGAAGCCGGAATGAGCCGCCGCACCCGCCGCCACCGCCGTGCCCTGGGTGCGGTCAGCGCCGCCACCGCGTTCGCGCTCCTGCCCGCCGCACCGGCCAGGGCCGATGCCATACGCGACCAGCAGTGGGGCCTTCAAACGCTCCACACCCAGCAGGCCTGGCAAACCACCAAGGGCAAAGGCATCACCGTCGCCGTCGTCGACACCGGGGTCGACGGCAGCCTCCCCGACCTGGCCGGCCAGGTGCTGCCAGGCAAGGACATGATCGGCTTCGGTGCCCGCCGCGGCGACCGCTCCTGGGCCCGGCACGGCACCGCGATGGCCGGGATCATCGCAGGCCGCGGCCATGGCGTCGGACGCGGCGACGGAGTGCTGGGCATCGCGCCCGAGGCGAAGATCCTCCCGGTCCGGGTGATCCTCGAAGCCTCCGACCCGGCCCGTGCCAAGGCCCGCGAGTCCCGCGGCACGGCCCTCGCCGACGGCATCCGCTGGGCCGCCGACCACGGCGCCGACGTCATCAACCTCTCGCTCGGCGACGACAGCGAGTCGGCGCACCCCGATCCGGGCGAGGACGCCGCCATCCAGTACGCGCTGAAGAAGGGGGCCGTCGTTGTCGCCTCCTCGGGCAACGGAGGCGAGAAGGGCGACCACATCTCGTACCCCGCCGCGTACCCCGGCGTGATCGCGGTCGCCGCCGTCGACCGGTACGGCACCCATGCCGCGTTCTCCACCCGCCGCTGGTACGCCACCGTCAGCGCCCCCGGGGTCGACATCGTCGTCGCCGCCCCCGACCACCAGTACTACGTGGAGTGGGGCACCTCCGCCGCCTCCGCGTTCGTCTCGGGCGCGGTCGCGCTCGTCCGCGCCGCACACCCGGGACTGACGCCCGCCCAGATCAAGCAACTGCTCACCGACACGGCCCGCAGCGCCCCGGCGTCCGGCCGAGACGACGCCCGCGGCTACGGCATCGTCGACCCCGCCGCGGCGATCAAGGCCGGAGCCGAGCTCCGTCCCGTCGGCCTGCGTGCCGACTCCGCCGAGGCCGGATACCGAAAGCGGTACTTCGGCTCCGGTCCCGCCCCCGAGCACCATGACAGCAGCCCCGCAGGCCGGCTCGCCCCCGCCGCGGGCGGCCTCGGAGCGGTCCTGCTGGCGCTGGCCGTGGTGCTGTGGCGAGGCAGGGGCAACAGGCCGGCCACCGCACGGCGCTGAACGCAGCTCCGGCAACGCTCGGGCCGCGCTCACCGGGCGGCGTCGAGCACGCCCACCGCCGCCTTCGCCACCGACTCCACGAGAGCGATCCCCGTCTCCTTCGTCCGCTGCCCGTCCGAGAGCACCGCCACCAGATAGGTGCGGCCGTCCGCACTCACCCGACCGATGCTGTTGATGTCCCACAGAGCGGTCGTCGTCCGGGGCAGCCAGCCGTTCTTCAGGGCCCAATTGCTGCCCGCCGCCGACACCCCCCACTGCTGGTCGGCCGCGACCTGCTCCATCAGCCCCTGCAGATACGTACGGGAACTCTCGCTCAGCTCCGACTCCGTACCGAACACCACTTGCAGCAAAGCCAGTTGATCCGCCGCCGTGGTCTGGGTCAGCCCCCATGCGTGCGCCGCCGTTGTCCCGGTCAGGCCCAGGCGTTCATTGGCCGCGTCGAGTCCTTGCGCCCCGCCGATCGCCCGCAGCAGGGCGGTGGCGGAGGCATTGTCGCTCCGCTCGATCATGGCGGTCGCGTAGTCGCGCTCGCCGGCGGTGAGTGCGCGCTTCTCGTCCTGGGCCCTGAGCAGCAGCGCCACGATTATGTCGACCTTGACGATGCTGGCGGTGTCGTACGCCCCGTCCCCGTAGACCGCCCGCGCCCCGCTCCCGGTGTCCAGCACCGCGACGGACACCTCCGCGTCACCCATGTCGGTCAGCAGCGGCTCCACCGCCGCGGCCAGCTCCGCGTCGAGATCCACCGTCGGCTCCTCACTCGTCGTTGCCGGGACCGGAATGCTCCCGGCAGCCGGTACGGACGATGCGGACGCCGAGGCGCGGGGAACGTCATCCGACGACCGGCCGGCCAGACAGATGCCACCCGCGGCCGAACCCGCCAGCAGAAGCACGGCCGCCACGGAGGCGGACCGGGCAGAGCCGCGGAATCTCTTTCGGGACATGCCCCGGACGTTAGGAACGGCACCTGAGAACAGGCTGGGTTCGACCTGGTGTCAGGGTAAGAAACCCCCGGTTGCCAGGGTGAGAAACCCCCAGTTGCCAGGGTGGGAAACCCCAGGCACTACGCTCGCCCTGTGGCGCTGAAGAACATTCCGGACCCCGGTTACTCCGACGACGACGGCACGGCCGCCCCTGCCCTGACCGCGGCGCTCGCCGCCTGGGCCGAGGACCGGAAGGCCATCGGCCCGGTACTCGAAGCTCTCAAGGGCGCCCGGCTCCTGGTCCCTGTCGTCGCCGTCCTGGGGGAGGTGGAGGAGGACGAGAAGGGACTGCGCCGCGAGAAGACCAGTGACATGGCCGTCCCCACCCTTCAAGCGGGGGACCGTCGGGCCCTGCCCGCCTTCACCTCGACCGCCTCGCTGGCCCGTTGGGATCCGCAGGCCCGCCCCGTCGCCGTGCCCCTGCACCAGGCGCTGCAGGCCGCCGCGCACGAGAAGGCGGACACGGTCGTCCTCGATCTCGCCGGCCCGGTCGCATTCGAGCTGACCGGCTCCGCACTGCTCGCCCTCGCCGAGGGCCGCACAAGCGCCGACCCGCTGGACGACCCCGCAGTCACCTCGGCGATACGGAACGCGGTCGCCGCCGAGCCCGCGGTGCTCCGCGCCCACCTCGGCCCCGGCCGGGCCGACGGCACCCTCGCCCTCGTCCTCGCACCCGATGCGGACCCCGCCGACGCGGCCCGCCGGGTCGCGGAACTGCTGGCAGCCGACGACGTCCTGCGCGCCCGTCTGGTGCGCGGCCTGGACCTGGCGCTGCTCCCAGCCGACGCGACCACGCCCGGTGAGGCCCTTTTCACGCGCTGATCCCCCGACCGGTCGCTGATCACCCGACCGCTCCGACGCGCGCGATGGCGCATCGGTACCTCGGTCGACCCGCCGCGCAGCCTCGGCCCGGCACTGTTCGCGGGCGGCGAGGCGCTCGCCCGGCTGTGGCTGTTCCTGGTGGCCCCGCCGGTCGGCGGCGTGATCGCGGCGCTCGTGCACCAGTTGACCCACCCGGTCCAGTTTCGGGCGCGGCTCGGCACCGTCTGACTCCGCTCCGACGACGTGAGTCCCCGGCCCGGGACGGGCAGGGGACTCACGGTCGTAAGAAGGTGTACGAAAGGGGGCGGACAGGCTCTCAGCCGAAGACGGGGCCGGTGTACTTCTCGCCGGGGCCCTGGCCGGGCTCGTCCGGTACGAGCGATGCCTCGCGGAACGCGAGCTGCAGCGACTTCAGACCGTCACGCAGCGGAGCCGCGTGGAAGGAACTGATCTCGGTGGTGCCGGCATCCAGCAGGCCGGCCAGCGCGTGCACCAGCTTGCGGGCCTCATCGAGGTCCTTGTGCTCGTCGCCGTCCTCGGTCAGCCCGAGCTTCACGGCGGCGGCGCTCATGAGATTGACCGCGACCGTCACGATCACCTCGACCGCGGGCACCTCCGCGATGTCGCGGGCCATGTCGTCGAAGCCGGGGGAATCAGTGGTGGGGGTCGCGTCACTCATGCGCCATACGATAGGCCCCCTCCGGTGCCGCCCTGTCCGCGGCAGCGGTGGGCGACCGACTGGTTAGCGCACGCCCGGGGGAGCTGCTAACCTTGTGTAACGACCGGCTGGGCAGCTATGTGCCCGGCCCACAAGTGGAGGCTCCGATCTCCCACCTGGCTGTCCTCTCGGACAGCGGGTCACCGGTCAGGTGGCGCCCATCGTTCCGTACGGACGATGGAGCCGCCCGATGCGCCCCGCGGTTGACTGCGGCGGTGTTCCGGTTGTTTCAGGAGCCCCGCCTGTGTCCCGTCCGGGGCGTTTTTCTTGGCCCTTGTGCGGTTGGTCTCACGAAACAGACGTTACGTGGCTGTCCGCCAGGCGGCCGCGTGGTGCTACCGAGGAGGATCCATCAGCGCCGAGCCCCGCATCAACGACCGGATTCGCGTTCCCGAGGTGCGACTTGTCGGTCCCAGCGGCGAGCAGGTCGGGATTGTTCCGCTTGCCAAGGCCCTGGAACTCGCACAGGAGTACGACCTCGACCTGGTCGAGGTGGCGGCGACCGCCCGTCCGCCCGTGTGCAAGCTCATGGACTACGGGAAGTTCAAGTACGAGTCGGCCATGAAGGCCCGTGAGGCGCGCAAGAACCAGGCGCACACGGTCATCAAGGAGATGAAGCTCCGGCCGAAGATCGACCCGCACGACTATGACACCAAGAAGGGTCACGTCGTCCGGTTCCTCAAGCAGGGCGACAAGGTCAAGATCACGATCATGTTCCGTGGTCGTGAGCAGTCCCGCCCCGAGCTGGGCTTCCGTCTGCTCCAGCGTCTCGCTTCGGACGTGGAGGAACTCGGCTTCATCGAGTCCAACCCGAAGCAGGACGGCCGGAACATGATCATGGTTCTGGGCCCGCACAAGAAGAAGACCGAAGCCATGGCCGAGGCCCGCGAGGCCCAGGCCGCCCGCAAGGCGGGGCGTCAGGGTTCCACCCCCGACGCCGAGGCCGCGGGCGGGGCTGCCGAACCGCAGCCCGAGGCTACGGCCGAGACACCTTCCGAGGCATGACCTCAGGGGGCCGCCATCCAGGCGGCCCCGGGTCTCCCCGGAATTCCCACCAAGATCTGACGCCCCTGCTGTCCGGTGCCCGCACCGTGAGGGGCGCCACTGACGAGGAGAGAACGGCGCGATGCCGAAGAACAAGACGCACAGCGGTGCCAGCAAGCGCTTCAAGATCACCGGCTCCGGCAAGGTGCTCCGTGAGCGCGCCGGCAAGCGCCACCTTCTTGAGCACAAGTCGTCCAAGAAGACGCGCTCGCTGACCGGCACGGTCGAGCTGGCCCCGGCTGACGCCAAGAAGGTCAAGAAGCTTCTCGGCAAGTGAGTCCGCAGCCCTCGGTGAATCCGTGGGCGGCGACCTCGACTCAGACCGGGACCAATTCGTTTCCGGGCCGTGTGAGTCCAACCACGGCCCCGCTACAAGGAGTTAAAAAGTGGCACGCGTCAAGCGGGCAGTAAACGCTCACAAGAAGCGCCGGGCAATCCTCGAGCAGGCCAGCGGCTACCGCGGCCAGCGCTCCCGCCTGTACCGCAAGGCGAAGGAGCAGGTCACCCACTCCCTCGTCTACAACTACAACGACCGCAAGAAGCGCAAGGGCGACTTCCGTCAGCTGTGGATCCAGCGCATCAACGCCGCTGCCCGCCAGAACGGCATGACGTACAACCGCCTCATCCAGGGTCTGAAGGCCGCCAACATCGAGGTGGACCGCAAGATCCTGGCCGAGCTCGCGGTCAACGACGCCAACGCGTTCGCCGCCCTCGTCGAGGTTGCCCAGAAGGCCCTCCCGAGCGACGTCAACGCCCCGAAGGCCGCCTGATCCAGGTCGCACTTCCTGTCTTCTGATCCGGACCCGCAGGCGCTCGTCGTCTGCGGGTCCGGTGCGTTGCACGACATGTTCCGCACGTCCGTCACGTCCGTCACGTCCGTCACCTCCGTCACCTCCGTACGCAGAGAGGCTCGCCGCCGACCATGGGCACCCCCGAACTGATCTCCCCGCGATCGCCCCGCGTCGCCGCCGCCCGGCGGCTGGCCAAGCGCAACTTCCGCGGCAAGGAGCGCAGGTTCATCGCCGAGGGCCCGCAGGCCGTGCGTGAGGCCGCCGAGCACCGCGGCAACGACGGTGAGCCGACGCTGCTGGAGCTCTTCGCCACCGTTGAGGCGGCCGAGCGGTACGCCGACATCGTCGACGCCGCCCACGCGGCGGGCGCCCGGGTGCACCTCGCGGACGGCGATGTGCTCGCCGATGTTTCGCAGACCGTCACCCCGCAGGGTCTGATCGGCGTCTGCCGCTTCCTCGACTCGCCGTTCGATTCCATTCTCGCCGCGAAGCCCAAACTGGTCGCCGTCCTCGCCCACGTACGCGACCCAGGCAATGCCGGTACGGTGCTGCGCTGCGCCGACGCCGCGGGCGCCGACGCCGTAGTGCTCACCGATGCCTCCGTGGACCTCTACAACCCCAAGTCCGTCCGGGCCTCGGTCGGCTCGCTCTTCCACCTGCCGGTCGCCGTCGGTGTCCCGGTCGAGCAGGCCGTGCAGGGGCTGAGGGATGTGGGCGTACGGATTCTCGCCGCCGACGGCGCGGGCGACGACGACCTCGACGACGAACTCGACGCCGGGACCATGGGCGGGCCGACCGCCTGGGTCTTCGGCAACGAGGCCTGGGGCCTGCCGGAGGAGACCCGGGCGCTGGCCGACGCCGTCGTGAGGGTTCCGATCCACGGCAAGGCGGAGAGCCTCAACCTGGCGACGGCGGCGGCCGTCTGCCTGTACGCCTCCGCACGGGCCCAGCGCCCGCGCCGATAGTCCGCGGCCGGGGCCCCGGTCCGCAGGGCCACCGCGACCGGCGCCCGCGCCGATAGTCGGCGGCCGGGGTCCTGGTCCGCAGGGCCACCGCGACCGGCGCCGCGTCGTCGGGCGGCGGGCGTTCCGGCCGGTCAGCTCGCCGCCTCGCTGACCGGCGCGGCGAACGGTGCCCCGTGGGGCGCGGCCCTGCTCCTCGTGCTGATCGCGGCCTGCACGGCCGCTGGATCGTTCGCCTGCGGATCGCTCACGAGGCGTGAGTGGACGGCCGGGCCGGCCGGGGATCGCGTCGAGGCCGCCGTCCGACCGACGCCATGTCCCGTACCCCGCCGAGCGGCGGACCGCGGCAGTGCGTCCCCGCAGGGTGTCGCTCCGTCACCGACGACTAGTAGGGTGACGGACTCGGGGGCCCACTGCACCGGTTCGAGAGGTGGGGTACGGGATATGGCTGTCGGCATGAGCAGGCCGCGCGAGACGCACGTGGCCGTCGTGCGCGTTGGTGAAGGTCCCGGCACGGCAGGCGAACCGGCCGACGGCCGGGACCTCGGACCCGTCGAAGCGACCGTCGATCCCGACGACCTCCCCGACGGCCTGGTCATCGCAGACGAGACCGGCCGGGTCATCTGCTTCAACTCCGCGGCGGCCCGGATCACCGCCGTACCCCAAGCCGCCGCTCTCGGCCGCCCCCTGGAGCTCACATTGCCGCTGGAGGATCTCAAGGGCCGCCGCTGGTGGGCCCTGACCGATCCGTACGGCGGCCTCGCCACCCGGGTCGGCCAGCCCGAACGCAATCTGTTGCTGCCCGGCGGCCGCGAGGTCCTGGTCTCCGCACGGTATGTACGCGAGCATCCGACCGGTCCCGTACGCCGTCTGGTGATCTCACTGCGCGGCACCGAGGCCCGCCGCCGCACCGAACGCAGCCATGCCGAGCTGATCGCGACGGTCGCCCATGAGCTGCGCTCCCCGCTGACCTCCGTCAAGGGCTTCACCGCGACCCTCCTCGCCAAGTGGGAACGGTTCACCGACGACCAGAAGCGCCTGATGCTGGAGACCGTCGACGCCGACGCGGGCCGCGTCACCCGGCTCATCGCCGAACTGCTGGACATCTCCCGGATCGACTCCGGCCGGCTGGAGCTGCGCCGCCAGCCCGTGGACCTCTCCGCCGCTGTCGAGCGCCACGTCCAGGCCCTCACCGCGAACGGCCAGGCCCCCGACCGCTTCCTCGTACGCACCTGCCAGCCGCTGCCCGCGGTCTGGGCCGACCCCGACAAGGTCGACCAGGTGCTCGGCAACCTGCTGGAAAACGCGGTGCGCCACGGTGAGGGAACCGTCACCATTGAAGTCGCACCCGCACCCGCGAAAAGCGACGAGAAGGGAACAGCCGTCACCGTGAGCGACGAGGGCCCCGGCATTCCCGAGGAGTCGATGGGCCGTGTCTTCACCCGCTTCTGGCGGGGGAGCAAGCGCGGCGGTACGGGCCTGGGCCTCTACATCGTCAAGGGCATCGTCGAGGCGCACGGCGGCACGATCACGGTCGGCCGCGGCCCCGGCGGCGGCGCGGAATTCCGGTTTATCCTGCCCGTGAGCGCGCCGGCCTACCTGGTCTGAGCAGCCCACGGGCCCCCCACACATCCTGTGACCCTTAGAATCGACCTTTGGCACCTTTGCGTCCTCCAGTCGTCGAGAGAGGCCACGGGAGTCCGGGACATCCCGGGTACACGCAGCATCAGCCAATCGGAAGCACGGGAAGAGATGTCGGCACCGAACAAGTCGTACGACCCAGTCGAGGTCGAGGCACTGAAACCGGAAGAGATCGAGCGCATGCGGGACGAGGCGTTCGCCGCCTTCGGCGCCGCCGGTGACCTCGACGCGCTCGCCCAGGCGAAGACCGCGCACACCGGTAGTACCTCGCCCCTGTCGCTCGCCAACCGGGAGATCGGCGCACTGCCGCCGCAGGCCAAGGCCGAGGCGGGCAAGCGCGTGGGCCAGGCCCGCGGAGCCGTGAGCAAGGCCCTCGCCGCCCGTCAGGCGGAGCTGGAGGCCGAGCGGGACGCCCGCGTGCTGGTCGAGGAGGCGGTGGATGTCACGCTGCCCTACGACCGCGTCCCGGCCGGCGCCCGCCACCCGCTGACGACCATCATGGAGCGCGTCGCGGACGTCTTCGTGGCCATGGGCTACGAGGTCGCGGAGGGCCCCGAGGTCGAGGCGGAGTGGTTCAACTTCGACGCCCTGAACTTCGTGCCCGACCACCCGGCCCGGCAGATGCAGGACACCTTCTTCGTCCAGGGCGCCGACGGTGCCAAGAACGACGAGTCCGGTGTCGTGCTGCGGACGCACACCTCGCCGGTCCAGGCCCGCACCCTGCTCGACCGCGAGCCCCCCGTCTACGTCGTCTGCCCCGGCCGCGTCTACCGCACCGACGAGCTCGACGCGACGCACACCCCGGTCTTCCACCAGATCGAACTGCTCGCCGTCGACGAGGGCCTCACCATGGCCGACCTCAAGGGCACCCTCGACCACATGGTCCAGGCGCTCTTCGGCCCGGACATGAAGACCCGGCTCCGGCCGAACTTCTTCCCGTTCACCGAGCCGTCCGCCGAGATGGACATGGTCTGCTACGTCTGCCGCGGCGCGTCCGTCGGCAACCCGGACCGCCCCTGCCGCACCTGCGGCAGCGAGGGCTGGATCGAACTCGGCGGCTGCGGCATGGTCAACCCCAGGGTGCTCATCGCCTGCGGTGTCGACCCCCAGAAGTACAGCGGATTCGCCTTCGGGTTCGGCATCGAACGGATGCTGATGTTCCGCCACAACGTCGAAGACATGCGAGACATGGTCGAGGGTGACGTCCGGTTCACCCGGCCGTTCGGGATGGAGATCTGATGCGCGTCCCGCTTTCCTGGCTGCGGGAATACGTCGACCTGCCGGCGACGGAGACCGGCCGTGACGTACAGGCCAAGCTCGTCGCCGTCGGCCTCGAGGTCGAGACCGTCGAGCAGATCGGCGCCGGTCTCAAGGGCCCCCTGGTCGTCGGACAGGTACTGACCATCGAGGAGCTGGAGGGCTTCAAGAAGCCCATCCGCTTCTGCACGGTCGACGTCGGCGACGCCAACGGCACCGGTGAGCCGCAGGAGATCGTCTGCGGAGCCCGTAACTTCTCCGTCGGCGACAAGGTCGTCGTGGTTCTCCCGGGCGCCGTCCTGCCCGGCGACTTCGCGATCGCCGCACGCAAGACGTACGGCAAGACCTCGCACGGCATGATCTGCTCCACCGACGAGCTCGGCATGGGCGACGACGGCACACACGGCATCATCGTGCTGCCGCCGGAGCACGAGGTCGGCACCGACGCGATCGAGCTGCTCCAGCTCGTCGACGAGGTGCTCGACATCGCCGTCACGCCGGACCGCGGCTACTGCCTGTCCATGCGCGGCGTCGCCCGCGAGACCGCCATCGCGTACGGGCTGCCGCTGCGCGACCCGGCCCTCCTCGACGTGCCCGCGCCGAACGCGTTCGGCTACCCGGTCAAGGTCGCCGACCCGATCGGCTGCGACAGGTTCACCGCGCGCACCGTCGTGGGCCTGCGGTCCGAGGCACGTTCCCCGATCTGGCTGCAGCGCAGGCTGCAGAAGGCCGGGATGCGCCCGATCTCGCTCGCCGTCGACATCACCAACTACGTGATGCTGGAGCTCGGCCAGCCGCTGCACGCCTACGACCGCACCCGCATCGACGGGCCGATCGGGGTGCGCCGCGCCCAGCAGGGCGAGAAGCTCACCACCCTCGACGGCACGGTCCGCGTCCTGGACGCCGAGGACCTGGTCATCACCGACAATCGCGGGCCGATCGGCCTCGCGGGCGTCATGGGCGGTGCCAACACCGAGATCGCTGACGTCCAGGAGGGTGTGCACACCACCACCGAGGTCGTCATCGAGGCCGCGCACTTCGACGCGATCTCGATCGCCCGGACCGCGCGCCGCCACAAGCTGTCCTCGGAGGCGTCCAAGCGCTTCGAGCGGGGCGCCGACCCGCAGGCCGCTGCCGCCGCCGCACAGCGCACCGTCGACCTGCTGGTGCTGCTCGCTGGCGGCACCGCCGAGGCCGGGGTCACCGAGGTCAGCACCCCGTCCGCGCCCCGCACCATCGCGATGCCCGCGAACCACCCGGACCGGGTGGCCGGTGTCGACTACGGCCGCGAGACCGTCGTACGCCGCCTCCAGGAGGTCGGCTGCGACGTCTACGGGCAGGACGAGCTGCTCGTCACCGTGCCGTCCTGGCGCCCCGACCTCAGCGAGCCCAACGACCTCGCCGAAGAGGTCATCCGCCTCGAAGGTTACGAGAACCTCCCGTCCACCCTCCCGACGCCGCCGTCCGGCCGGGGGCTCACCGACGGCCAGCGGCTTCACCGCAGGGTCGGCCGGGCGCTCGCCGGAGCCGGCTATGTCGAGGCGCTGAACTACCCGTTCATCGGCGACGCCGTGCTCGACCAGCTCGGCCTCGACACCGACGACGCCCGCCGCCGTACGGTCGAGCTCGTCAACCCGCTCTCCGACGAGGAGCCGGCGCTGCGCACCACGCTGCTGCCGGGTCTGCTCGGCGCACTGCGGCGCAACGACGGCCGCGGCAGCCACGACCTCGCGCTCTTCGAGACCGGCCTGGTCTTCCGGCCGACCGGAAGCGAGACGAAGGCCGTACGGCTGCCCGTCGACCGCCGTCCGACCGACGAGGAGATCGCCGGGCTCAACGCCGCGCTGCCGCGTCAGCCGCGCCGCGCCGCCGTCGTCCTCGCGGGCGCCCGCGAGCAGGCCGGCTGGTGGGGCAAGGGCCGCCCGGCCGACTGGGCGGACTCCATCGAGGCCGCCCGTACGATCGCCGGCGAGGCCGGTGTCGACGTGACGGTCCGCAGCGACCAGCACGCGCCGTGGCACCCGGGCCGCTGCGCCGCGCTGTACGTCACGGTGGACGGCGAGGAGACCCTCTTCGGGCACGCCGGTGAGCTGCACCCGCGCGTCATCAAGGAGCTCCACCTGCCGGAGCGCACCTGCGCCATGGAGGTCGAGCTCGACGTCCTGGAGCAGGCCGTCGACGGTGCGCTCCAGGCACCCCGGATCTCCGCCTTCCCGGTGGCGACCCAGGACGTCGCGCTGATCGTCGCCGAGAGCGTCCCCGCCGCCGAGGTGGAGCAGGCGCTGCGTGCGGGCGCGGGTGAACTCCTCGAATCGCTGCGGCTGTTCGACGTCTTCACCGGTGATCAGATCGGTGCGGGCCGCAAGTCGCTGGCGTACGCGCTGCGCTTCCGCGCGGCGGACCGCACACTGACCGTCGACGAGGCCACGGCCGCGCGCGACGCGGCGGTGGCCCTGGCGGCCGAGCGGACGGGCGCGGTGCTGCGGGGCGCGTAGCGCCTCGGCGGCACCGCGTGAAGGAGGGGCGTATCCGATCACCGGATACGCCCCTCCCGTGCTCGCCGAGCGGCACAGAACCGCTCGCGGGCGTTTCCCGCGCCGTCCGTGCCGCCACGGGGTGTCGGACAGGTCGGCGGAACGGACGGCGCGGGTGCGGGTCGTCGACTGTACGAGGGGGAGCAGACGACCCGGCCGCCTCTTGCGAGACGACTGATTCAATCGATCCGCACACCGGCGCAACAGAGCGTGCGGTGGGACGGTTCGGGCATTGCGTTCACACCCCGTGTGAATCGTGCTGCACTCGTGCTGCACTCGTGCTGCACTGGTTCGGCACGCCTCGCCGTGCCGAACCACCGGAGGGGCACATGGGGGCAACGGAGCCCAACATCCTGCTGGCGTCCCTGATCGAGGAGGCGGGCGTCTCCCGGGCGGGCCTCGCCGCGCACATCAACCGGGCAGGCCGCTCCCGCGGACTGTGCCTGCGGTACGAACACACCGCGGTGGCCCGCTGGTTGAAGGGGCAGCGCCCACGCGGCCAGGTGCCCGACCTGATCTGTGAAGTGCTCGGGAAGCGTCTGAACAGGCATCTTTCGCTGGACGACATCGGCATGGCGACCCCGGGGGCCGGCACCGTCGTGCCCGCTTCCACGCTCACCGGGTTCGTCGAGCGGGCCACCGCGCTGTGGCGCTCCGACGAGCAGCAGCGCCCGCACATACTCGCCTCGGCCGCCGTCACCGGCACCACGGCGGTTATGCCGGTCTGGGAGTGGGAGAACCCGCCCGAGGACGTCGATGTCTCCCGCAGCGGTACGACCCGCGTCGGCATGGCCGACATAGTGACCCTGCGCGCGGCACGTGCCCACTACGAACTGATGTACCGCAGGGCCGGTGGAATCGCGACCCGATCCCGCATCGTCGGCTTCCTCAACGCGGAGACCGCCCCGCTGCTGCGCGGTGGCTACAGCGATGCGACGGGGCGCCAACTGCACCGGGCGACGGGCGGGCTGGTGGCGATCGCGGGGATCTGTGCCTACGACTCCGACGCCCACGGGCTCGCCCAGCGCTACTTCCACCAGGCGCTGCGGCTGGCCAAGGCGAGCGGGGACCGGGGACTCGGCGGCTATGTGATCGCCCTGCTGGTCAACCAGTCGCTGTACCTCGCCGACTACCGGCAGTCGGTGGCCTTCGCGCAGGCGGCGCTACGGGCCGCCGGCCCGCACATCACGCCCGCACTGGCCGCCGATCTGTACGCGATGCAGGCCAAGGCGTACGCCCGCATCGGTGACGTCGGCAATGCCCTGGAGTGCATCCGGCGCGCCGAGTCGGAGGCCGGACGCATCCGGCCGGGACATGAACCGGACGAGACGGGGTACGTCCAGCCGGGCCTGGTCGATGTGCAGGTGGCCGAGGCCCTGCTCAGCCTCGGTGATCTGCCGGGGGCCAGGGAACACGCGGCAACGGCCGTACGGACCCCGGCGCACGACCGGGGCCGGGTGCACCGGCTGGCCATGCTGACCCATATCGAGCTGCGCCAGGGCGAGGCGGACCGGGCGGCGGCCACGGCCGTGGAGATGGCGGAGCGGGCCAGGGGCATGGAGTCGCAGCGGCTGCGCGACCGGCTGCGTGCGGTGCGCGAGGAGCTGATCGCGAGCGGCTGCGCCGACGCGGGGCGGGCCGCCGAACTGATCGACGGGGCGTTGCGCGTACCGCTGTGAGCTCCGGGGCCGGCCGCGGGGTTGCCCCGGCCGGCCCCGTACGAGCACGAGAGACGGTCAGGAGTACGGATAGAAACCCGAGCCCGTCTTGCGGCCGAGTCGGCCCGCGTCCACCATCCGCTGGAGCAACGGGGGAGCGGCGTACAGCGGCTCCTTGAACTCCGCGTACATCGAGTCGGCGACCGAGGCCACGGTGTCCAGACCGATCAGGTCGGAGAGCTTGAGCGGGCCCATCGGGTGGGCGCAGCCGAGCTCCATGCCGTTGTCGATGTCCTCACGACTGGCGATCCCCGACTCGAACATCCGGATCGCGGAGAGCAGATACGGGATCAGCAGCGCGTTGACGACGAAGCCGGAGCGGTCCTGGGCGCGGATCGGGTGCTTGCCGAGGACGTCCTCCACCAGGGCCTCGGCGCGCGTCACCGTGGCGTCGGACGTCGTCAGTGCCGGGATCAGCTCGACGAGCTTCTGCACCGGTGCCGGGTTGAAGAAGTGGATGCCGATGACCTGGTCCGGGCGAGAGGTCGCCACGGCCAGCTTCACCAGCGGGATGGAGGAGGTGTTCGAGGCGAGGATCGCGTCCTGCCGGGTCACCACCTGGTCGAGCACCTGGAAGATCTCGGTCTTTACCTGCTCGTTCTCCACGACGGCCTCGATGACGAGATCGCGGTCGGCGAACTCTCCGAGGTCGGTGGTGAAGCTCAGTCGAGCCAGTGTCTCGTCGCGCTCCTGAGGAGTGATCTTGCCGCGCTCGGCGGCCTTCGAGAGGGAGTTGTGCAGCCGGGTGCGGCCGATCTCCAGCGCCTCGCCGGTGGTCTCGGCCACCATGACCTCGAGACCGCTGCGGGCGCACACTTCCGCGATGCCCGCGCCCATTTGGCCACAGCCCACCACTCCGACGCGTGCAATGTCGGCCATAGAGTCCGTCACCTCATGCCTTTCGCTGTTCTCCGTGTCGCAGGTTCCCGTCTGATTCCGGTGCCCGCCTCGACCCCCCGACGTTACTCCGCGACCTACGGGTCATCGCGGGCCGGGGCGGGCATGCTCTGCGTTACGCCCGGATACCGGGGCGACGGACGAGGACAGAGAAACGGCAGGTGCAAAGAAATGCGGCAAATGGCCAGAAGAGGCTTTGTGGCGGGTGCGGCCGGGGTGGTCGCGGCCGTGGTGAGCACCATCACCACGGCCGGTGATGCCGTCGCGGCCCCGTCCCGGCAGGCCGGCACCGGGGCGGCGGTCCCAGCGCCGCGCGAGGGCGGTCACCACGTCGCGCGGCGCGAGCTGCGCGGTATGTGGGTCGCCACCGTCGCCAACATCGACTGGCCCTCGGCGCCCGGCCTGACGGCGGCCGCGCAGCAGGCCGAGCTGATCGCGTACCTCGACGAGGCCGTCGACCGGCGGCTGAACGCCGTGATCCTCCAGGTCCGCCCGACCGCCGATGCGCTGTGGCCTTCGCCCTACGAACCGTGGGCCCAGTACCTGACCGGGGTCCAGGGCAAGGACCCCGGCTGGGATCCGCTGGGCACCGCCGTCAGCGAGGCGCACCGCCGCGGTCTGGAGCTGCATGCCTGGTTCAACCCGTACCGGGTCGCCAACCACACCGACCCGTCCCGGTTGGTCGCCACCCACCCCGCCCGGCTGCACCCCGAATGGGTTCTGCCGTACGGCGGAAAGCTCTACTACAACCCCGGAATTCCCGAGGTCCGCCGCTTCGTCCAGGACGCGATGCTCGACGCGGTCCGCCGCTACGACATCGACGCCGTGCACTGGGACGACTACTTCTACCCGTACCCGGTGGCCGGGCAGGTCTTCGACGACGACGCCACGTACGCGAAATACGGCGCCGGCTTCCCGGACAAGGCCGCCTGGCGGCGCGACAACACCGACAAGCTGGTGCGCGAGATGGCCGAGCGGATCAAGGGGATCAAAAAGAACGTCCAGTTCGGGATCAGCCCGTTCGGTGTGTGGCGCAACGCCGCGACCGACCCGCTCGGCTCCGACACGAAGGCGGGTGTGCAGACCTACGACGATCTGCATGCCGACACCCGCGGCTGGGTCAGGAAGGGCTGGATCGACTACATCTGCCCGCAGATCTACTGGAACATCGGCTTCGCGGCCGCCGACTACGCCAAGCTGCTGCCCTGGTGGGACAAGGTCGTACGGGGCACGGGCGTCGATCTGTTCGTGGGCGAGGCGCTCTACAAGGCCGGTGACCCGGCGCAGCCCACCGCTTGGCAGGACCCGGCCGAACTCTCCCGCCACCTCGACTTCGCCGCCGACTACGACCAGGTGCGCGGCCATGTCTACTTCTCCGGCAAGGACGTGGTCACGGACCGGATCGGAACCATGGCCCGGGTGGTGGCCGACCACTATCGCAACAGGGTGCGTCCACCCCGCTGACAGCAGAAGCGAAGTGGACGCATCGGGTGGGTGGGCGGGCCGTCAGGTATTGATCGGCCCGCCCAGGGCCCGGGGGCGCGAAGAGCAGTGCCGTCCGCCGGAGGCCGCTACGAGGTCTCCGGCGCCTGCTTCCGGACGTGGGTGTGCTGTACGACGCTGTCGGGACCGGGCGAAATCAGGTGTTCGTGTCCGTCCTCGAAGCGGACGCGGTACGGGGGAGTGCCCCCGGCCCCGAGCACTTCGATGATCTCTGCGACCCGGTCGTGCTGTCCCACGGTCCTGCCGTGCGTCAGCAGCCGGTCGCCCGCGTGTGCCTCCATCGGGAGTGACCTCCTCACGGGTGCGGTCCTTGTCGACAAGTCTATGACCGAAAAGCGACTTCGCCCGGTGAAAGGTGCGGGCTTCTCACGCCGGACGCCGCGCGTGCCCCGCCCGCTGGGTGGCCGCGATGCAGACGAGCACCGCGACGGCCGCCACCGGCGCCGCCGTCGAGACCTCCTCGCCGAGCAGCAAGAACGACCACCCCGGGGTCAGCAACGGCTGCGCGAGCTGAAGCCGGCCGGCGCGCGGCTCCTGCGGGCTCGCCGACCCGGAGGCCGATCTCGCCCTGGGCTACGTGTGAACCGGATGGGCCCCCGGATCTCCGACGATCCGCGCAAGACGGCCCTGATCGAGGCGGTGTACGGGACACTGTGACCGGTCGGCACGCGAAGGCCGGCACCGGATGACCGGCGTCGGCCCCCGCCGCGCATACCCCGGACGGGCCGCTTCCCTCAGGCCTCCTGGTCCGAGTCGGTGGCGATGAGCGTGAGGGCCTCGGTGATGCCCGTCTCGGCGGTCGCCTTGTCGATGCCGAGGTCCGTGAGCACACCCGCGCCGTCCTCCTGCTCCAGCAGGGCGAGCAGGATGTGTTCCGTGCCGACGTAGTTGTGGCCCATCCGCAGGGCCTCCCGGAACGTCAGCTCCAGTGCCTTGCGGGCCCCGGCGTCGAACGGGATGAGGTCCGGCAGTTCGTCGACCGCGGCCGGCAGAGCCTCGGTCGCGGCCTGACGGACGGCCTCCAGTGCCACGCCCTGGGACTTGATGAACGCGGGGCCCAGGGCCTCCGGCTCGGCGAGCAGTCCCAGCACCAGGTGCTCGGTGCGCACCTCGTTGTTACCCGCCGCGCGGGCCTCGTTCTGCGCGGTCATCACGACGTTCCTGGCCCGCTCGGTGAAGCGGCCGAACCCTTGGCTGGGGTCCAGGTCCGAGGGCTCGCCGGGGTCCTTGGAGACGAACCGTTTCTGGGCCGCCTGCCTGGTCACCCCCATGCTCTTCCCGATCTCCGTCCAGGAAGCGCCCGAGCGCCGGGCCTGGTCCACGAAGTGCCCGATCAGATGGTCGGCCACATCGCCGAGGTGGTCCGCGGCGATGACCGCGTCGGAGAGCTGGTCGAGGGCGTCGGTGTGGACCTTCTTGATGGCCTCGATCAGGTCGTCGAGGCGTACGGGATTGGTTGGGCGTACAGGTTTCACCATGTGTCAACTGTAGGTTGACACGCCTCCACTGTCAACCATCAGTTGACAGTGGAGGCCGCGAAACCCGTGCCACCGGTGCGGGATCACCAGAGCGCCGTACAGAACACGCACGCCTCCCAATGGGCCGGCGCGCACAGGACGTGGTGCCGCACGCACGAGGCCATGGCGGCTTCCTCCGGGCCGGGAAAGGGGAAGCCGCCGCTCGGCCGCTCCACGTCGGCCGGATCGAACGCCTCGACCATCTCCCGGTACTGCCGCAGGAAGCCTTCGGCGAAGGGTGGCTCGTAGTCCAGTTCGTCCCACCGGTGCCTGCGCAGCGCGAGATCGAGCACCCGCAGGACGAAGTCCTTCGCCGCGGCCTGCTCGTGCGGGGAGCGGCCCCAGTCGACGTCCTCCAGACCGAACCCGACCACCCCGCGCCCGATGACGTTCTGGTCCTGCAAGGTCAGCAGAGTGGCGAAGCGGTGCTCCCAGACGCTCTCGGCGAGGTCGGACACGGCCAGCATGAGCACATCGACGAAGACGTCCGTGCTCCCGTTGGACATGGACAGACTGCGGCCCCCGCCGTGAAAGACGTTCCCCATCCGAGCACCGTACCGAGCGGAATCGCGCCGCCGCTCGGCCGGTCGGCCGTGGCCGTCCCTCTCCGCCGGGAACGACGCAGCGCGCCCCCGACGGAGACCGTCGGGGGCGCGCTCGTTCAGCGGTTGCGGGTCAGAGGACGCCGCTGTCCGCGATCGTGATCTTCGCTGAGGGGCGGCCGCTCTGCGAGCCGAGGGCCTCGATCTTCTTGACCAGGTCCATGCTCTCCTGGTTGTCGACCTCGCCGAACACCACGTGCTTGCCGTCCAGCCACGACGTCACGATGGTCGTGATGAAGAACTGCGAGCCGTTGGAGTTGGGGCCGCTGTTGGCCATGGACAGCAGGCCGGGCTTGGTGTGTGCGAGCTTGAAGTTCTCGTCCGCGAACTTCGCGCCGTAGATGCTCTTGCCACCCGTGCCGTTGCCCTGGGTGAAGTCGCCGCCCTGCAGCATGAAGTCGGGGATGATCCGGTGGAAGGACGATCCCTTGTAGCCGAAGCCCTTCTCGCCGGTCGCCAGCGCGCGGAAGTTCTCCGCGGTCTTGGGAACGACGTCGTCGAACAGTTTGAACGTGATCCGCCCAGCGGGCTCGTCATTGATGGTTATGTCGAAGTAAACCTTGCTCGTCATGGAACCATCCTGACATCGATGCGCTCCGCGCCGACGGGCGGGCATGGTGCCGAACCCGGCGCCGTGGCAGGAGTGGTCACCGCGGCGCCCACTCCCGCTGTCCTGCACATCGACGACTGGTTAGCCTGAAGAAGGGGTGCGCAGGCTCAGGGAGGTCCGACGTGACTGTTGAGGCCAATGCGAGCACCGGGACGTTCGGTGCATTCGACGCATCCCCGGGTGTCGGCGCGCCCCGCTATCTGCCGGTTTCCGAGCACGGCCTGATCGGCGATCTGCGCAGCGCGGCGCTGGTGGACACCAACGGCACCATCGACTGGTACTGCTGCCCGCGCTTCGACGCACCCAGTGTCTTCGCCTCGATCCTCGACGCCGACCGTGGTGGGTACTTCGAGCTGGCGGCGGATGCGCCGACGCGTACCAAGCAGTTCTACTTCCCCGACACCAATGTGCTGATCACCCGCTTCTTCGCGGAGGACGGGGTCGGCGAGGTCCAGGATTTCATGCCGGTACTCGACGATTCGCGCGAGGCCGACCGGCACCGTCTGATTCGCCGCGTGGTGTGCGTCCGCGGATCGCTGCCGTTCCGCGCCCGTGTGGCCCCCCGTTTCGAGTACGGGGCGCAGCCGCACACCGTGCACGCACAGCATGGCCAGGCGGTCTTCGAATCGCCCTCACTCACTCTCGCGCTGACGTCGAGTATGCCGCTCGAGGTCGCCGGCCAGGACGTATGGGCGCTGTTCAAGGTGCACGAGGGCGAGTCCGCGGTCTTCGCCCTCGACCGGGTCGGCGGCGACGTGGCACCTCGCTTCTGCGCGCTGTCCGAGGCGGAGCAGCAGTTCAATGCCACCGTGGGGTACTGGCGGCGCTGGTTGTCCCGGTCGCGGTACCGCGGTCGCTGGCGGGAGATGGTGCACCGCTCAGCCCTCACCCTGAAGCTGCTCACGTACGCCCCGACCGGCGCCATCATCGCCGCGCCGACCACCAGCCTGCCCGAACGCATTGGGGGTGAGCGCAACTGGGACTACCGCTACGTATGGATCCGTGACGCAGCGTTCTGTGTCTATGCGCTGCTGCGGCTCGGCTTCACCGAGGAGGCCGAGGCCTTCATGGGTTTTCTTTCCGAGCATGTCCCACTCGAAGTGACCGAGGCGACCGGTCCGCTGCAGATCATGTACGGCATCGACGGGCGCCGTGAGCTGCCCGAGCGCGAGCTGACTCATCTCGAGGGGTACCGGGGCTCGGCCCCAGTACGCGTCGGCAATGATGCCGTCGACCAGTTGCAGCTGGACATCTACGGGGCGCTCATCGACGCCCTCTACCTCTACGACAAGTGGGGGCAGCCCATCTCCAGTGCGCACTGGGACAGCATCAGCGAGGTGGTCGACTGGTTGTGCGACCACTGGGACCAGCCCGACGAGGGGATCTGGGAGACGCGCAGCGGGCGCAAGAACTTCCTCTACTCGCGATTGATGTGCTGGGTGGCCGTCGAGCGCGCCATGCGGCTGGCCCAGCATCGCGGCCTGCCCGTCGACATCGTGCGGTGGGGGCGGGCCCGGGATGCGATCTACCGCCGGATCATGCGCCATGGCTGGTCCGACGAGCGGCACGCCTTCGTCCAGTACGAGGACGGCCACGTCCTCGATGCGTCCCTGCTGATGATGCCGCTGGCGAAGTTCGTCTCCCCGACCGACCCGAAGTGGCTCGCCACGCTGGACGCGCTGGGCGAGGACCTGGTGTCCGACTCGCTGGTCTACCGCTACGACCCGCAGGGCAGCCCGGACGGGCTGCGGGGCGATGAGGGCACGTTCTCGATCTGCTCGTTCTGGTACGTCGAGGCGCTGGCCCGCGCCGGCCGCCTGGACGAGGCCCGACTCGCGTTCGAGAAGATGCTCACGTACGCCAATCACCTCGGTCTGTATGCGGAGGAGATCGGCCACACCGGGGAGCAGGCCGGGAATTTCCCTCAGGCCTTCACCCACCTGGCGCTGATCAGCGCGGCCTTCGGTCTCGATCGCGCGCTCGGCTAGGGCGTGAGTTCAGGGCCCGGCGCCATGGCGTGGATGCCTTTGCATAAAAGTGCATTACTGCGTATAGTCATGCCATCGACGAGGAGGATTTCGATGGTGGTACGTGCAGCAGTGGCAGGGGCGAGTGGCTATGCCGGTGGGGAGCTGCTCCGTCTCCTGCTGGTCCACCCCGAGGTCGAGATCGGGGCCCTCACCGCCAACTCCAACGCGGGGCAGAAGCTCGGTGCGCTGCAGCCGCATCTGCGGCCGCTTGCCGACCGGGTGCTGCAGCCGACGACGCCCGAGGTCCTCGCCGGGCATGATGTCGTCTTCCTCGCCCTTCCGCACGGGCAGTCCGCCGCCGTCGCCGAGCAGCTCGGTGACGAAGTGCTCGTGGTCGACATGGGAGCCGACTTCCGGCTCCGGGACGCAGCGGACTGGGAGAAGTTCTACGGTTCGCCGCACGCCGGGACCTGGCCCTACGGTCTGCCCGAACTTCCGGGCGGGCGACCGGCGTTGGCGGCGTCCAAGCGCATCGCAGTGCCCGGCTGTTACCCGACCGCCGTCTCTCTCGCGCTCTTCCCGGCGTACGCGGCCCACCTGGCCGAGCCCGAGGCCGTGATCGTCGCCGCGTCCGGTACCTCCGGGGCGGGCAAGGCGGCCAAGCCGCATCTGCTCGGCTCCGAGGTGATGGGCAACATGTCGCCGTACGGCGTCGGCGGGGTCCACCGGCACACCCCCGAGATGATCCAGAACCTCAGCGCCGCGGCCGGTGAACCGGTCACGGTCTCCTTCACGCCGACCCTGGCACCGATGCCCCGCGGCATCCTTGCCACGTGCAGCGCGAAGGCGAAGGCGGGTGTGAGCGCCGAGTCCGTCCGTGACGCGTACGAGAAGGCGTTCGCCGACGAGCCGTTCGTCGATCTGCTCCCCGAGGGGCAGTGGCCCGCCACCGCTTCGGTCCACGGCTCCAATGCCGTACAGATCCAGGTCGCGTACGACGAGGCTGCGGGCCGGATCATCGTCATCAGCGCAATTGACAACCTCGCCAAGGGCACCGCCGGCGGCGCCCTCCAGAGCATGAACATCGCCCTCGGAATTCCCGAGGACACAGGTCTTTCCACGATCGGAGTCGCACCGTGAGTGTCACGGCAGCACAGGGATTCTCCGCGGCGGGCATCGCCGCGGGAATCAAGGAGAGCGGTAACCCGGACCTGGCCCTCGTGGTCAACAACGGTCCGCGTCACGCCGCCGCGGGCGTCTTCACCTCCAACCGCGTCAAGGCCGCCCCCGTCCTCTGGTCGGAGCAGGTGCTCAAGGGCGGCGCGGTCAGCGCCGTCGTGCTCAACTCCGGTGGCGCCAACGCCTGTACGGGCCCGCAGGGCTTCCAGGACACCCACGCCACCGCCGAGAAGGCCGCCGAGGTGCTCACCGGTCACAGCGCCGGCGAGATCGCGGTCGCATCGACCGGGCTGATCGGCACCCTGCTTCCGATGGACAAGCTGCTGCCCGGCATCGAGCAGGCCGCCGCCGCCCTCAGCGAGCACGGCGGCGAGAAGGCCGCGATCGCGATCAAGACCACCGACACGGTCCACAAGACCGCCGTCGCGGGCGGCGAGGGGTGGACCGTCGGCGGGATGGCCAAGGGCGCCGGCATGCTCGCCCCGGGCCTCGCCACCATGCTGGTCGTCCTCACCACCGACGCCGATGTGGACGCCCCGGCACTGGACATTGCGCTGCGCGCCGCCACCCGCACCACCTTCGACCGGATCGACTCCGACGGCTGTATGTCGACCAACGACACCGTTTTGCTGCTGGCCTCCGGTGCGAGTGGCATCACCCCGGAACAGGACGAGTTCGCCGAGGCCGTACGGACCGTCTGCGCCGACCTCGCCCGGCAGCTCATCGGTGACGCCGAGGGCGCCTCCAAGGACATCCGGATCGAGGTCATCAACGCCGCGACCGAGGACGACGCCGTCGAGGTGGGCCGGTCCATCGCCCGTAACAACCTCCTCAAGTGCGCCATCCACGGCGAGGACCCCAACTGGGGCCGGGTCCTCTCCGCGATCGGCACGACAAAGGCCGCCTTCGAACCGGACCAGCTGAATGTCGCCATCAACGGCGTATGGGTCTGCAAGAACGGCAGTGTCGGTGAGGACCGCGACCTGGTCGACATGCGCTACCGGGAAGTGAAGATCACCGCCGACCTGGCCACCGGCACCGAGTCCGCCGTCATCTGGGCCAACGACCTCACCGCGGACTACGTCCACGAGAACAGCGCGTACAGCTCATGACCACGGCGCGGAAGCACACCGCACTTCCGAAGGCACAGATTCTCATCGAGGCGCTGCCCTGGCTGACCCGGCACAACGGCAAGACCGTCGTCATCAAGTTCGGCGGCAACGCCATGATCGACGAGGAGCTCAAGGCGGCCTTCGCCCAGGACGTCGTCTTCCTGCGGCAGGCCGGCCTCAAGCCCGTCGTCGTGCACGGCGGCGGCCCGCAGATCAGCGCCCAGCTCGACAAGCAGGGCCTGGTCAGCGAGTTCAAGGCCGGTCTGCGCGTCACCACGCCCGAGGCGATGGACGTCGTACGGATGGTGCTGGCCGGACAGGTCCAGCGCGAGCTCGTCGGCCTGCTCAACCAGCACGGCCCGCTCGCCGTCGGCATGACCGGCGAGGACGCCCACACCATCACCGCCACCCAGCACCGGCCGACCATCGACGGCGAACTCGTCGACATCGGCCGGGTCGGCGAGATCACCGCCATCGACACCGGGGCGATCCAGGCGCTGCTGGACGACGGCCGGATCCCGGTCATCTCCTCCATCGCACGCTCCGCCGACGACAACCACGTCTACAACGTCAACGCCGACACCGCGGCCGCCGCCCTCGCCGCCGCGCTGAACGCCGAGACGCTGATGGTCCTCACCGACGTCGAGGGCCTCTACGAGGACTGGCCGAGCAGCGACGACGTGATCAGCCGCCTCACCGCCACCGAGCTGGAGAAGCTGCTTCCCGAGCTGTCCAGCGGCATGGTCCCGAAGATGCAGGGCTGCCTGCACGCCGTACGCAACGGCGTCGAGACCGCCCGTGTCATCGACGGCCGGGTCCAGCACTCGATCCTGCTGGAGATCTTCACCGACGAAGGAATCGGCACGATGGTCGTGCCCGACGCACAGGGGGAGTCATGAGCAACCGGGAGCTCTCGCAGCGCTGGAGCCACGCGCTGATGGACAACTACGGCACCCCCCAGCTGTCCCTCGTCCGCGGCGAAGGCGCCCATGTGTGGGACGCCGACGGCACCGAGTACCTCGACTTCGTCGGCGGTATCGCGGTGAACGCCCTGGGCCACGCCCACCCCGCCGTCGTCGAGGCCGTCTCCACCCAGATCGCCTCGCTCGGCCATGTCTCCAACCTCTTCATCGCACCGCCGCCCGTCGCCCTCGCCGAACGGCTGCTGCAGCTCTTCGGTCGCGACGGCCGGGTCTGCTTCGCCAACTCGGGCGCTGAGGCCAATGAGGCGGCCTTCAAGATCGGCCGGCTGACCGGACGGACCCACATGGTCGCCACCGACGGCGGCTTTCACGGCCGGACCATGGGCGCACTCGCGCTGACCGGCCAGCCCAAGAAGCGCGAGCCCTTCGAACCGCTGCCCGGCGATGTCACACATGTCCCGTACGGGGATGCCCAGGCGCTGCGGGCCGCCGTGACCACCGACACCGCGCTGGTGATCATCGAGCCCATCCAGGGCGAGAACGGTGTGGTCGTGCCGCCCAAGGGCTATCTGGAGGCCGCCCGGGAGATCACCCGGGCCACCGGCACCCTGCTCGTCCTCGACGAGGTGCAGACCGGTATCGGCCGCTGCGGCCACTGGTTCGAGCACCAGGCCCACCAGGGCGTCGAGCCCGACATCGTCACCCTCGCCAAGGGCCTCGGCGGCGGACTGCCGATCGGTGCGGCCGTCGCGTTCGGCCCGACGGCCGATCTGCTGAAGCCGGGCCAGCACGGCACGACGTTCGGCGGCAACCCGATCGCCTGCGCCGCCGGTCTCGCCGTCCTGGACACCCTGGCGGCCGATGGCGCCCTGGACCGGGTGAAGCGGCTCGGCGAGAAGATCCGGGACGGCGTGGAGGGGCTGGGGCACCCTCTGGTCTCCCATGTCCGCGGCTCCGGACTGCTGCTGGGTATCGTGCTCACCGAGCCCCTCGCACCTCAGGTGCAACAGGCGGCTCAGGGAGCCGGAATCCTGGTGAACGCACCCGCCCCCGATGTCCTGCGGCTCATGCCGCCGCTGATCATCGGCGACACGGAGGTGGACGCGTTCCTCCAGGCGCTGCCCGGCGCTCTCGACGCGGTAAATGGGGACGGACGATCCGGAGAATGAGGCGACGACGATGACCGAGGCGCAGGAGACCGAGCACGGCGGGCCGTCCGTGCCGCAGACCCGCACCGCACGCCACCGCCGGATCGTGGACATCCTGAACCGGCAGCCGGTGCGCTCGCAGAGCCAGCTGGCCAAACTCCTCGCCGACGACGGGCTGAGCGTCACCCAGGCGACGCTCTCCCGCGACCTCGACGAGCTGGGCGCGGTGAAGATCCGTAACACCGGCGGCGAGCTGATCTACGCGGTGCCCAGCGAGGGCGGATTCCGCACTCCGCAGGCACCGTTGGGCGGGTCCGCGAAGGAGGAGCGGATGCGGCGCCTCTCGGCCGAGCTGCTCATCTCGGCGGAGGCCTCGGCCAACCTCGTGGTGCTGCGTACGCCTCCGGGCGCGGCCCAGTTTCTCGCCTCGGCCATCGACCAGGCCGAACTGCACGACATCCTGGGCACCATCGCGGGTGACGACACACTGATGCTGATCAGCCGCGACCCGGCGGGCGGCCGGGCGCTCGCCGAGCACCTGCTGCGACTGGCCCAGAACGAGCGCTGAACGGCCGGGGCACCCCGCGTCCGTCAGTAGCGCGTGATCGCGGTCGGGCCCGAACGGGTCCCGATCGCGATGTGCGTGGTGCTGGTGCCCTGTTTGCGCGACGCCCCCTCCGCCAGGCCATTCGCCCCGAACCCGGCGGGCGCGGACCCGCCATTCACCCGGACGCCCCGGCGCAGATTCCACCAGGTGACGGTGCCCGTGGTGGAGCCTGCGGTCGGGGCCTCGGCCGTGATCAGTCGGGT
Organism: Streptomyces sp. NPDC002958; assembly: GCF_055563255.1. Taxonomy (NCBI): domain Bacteria; kingdom Bacillati; phylum Actinomycetota; class Actinomycetes; order Kitasatosporales; family Streptomycetaceae; genus Streptomyces; species Streptomyces sp. NPDC002958. Next base: position 111,551 of record NZ_JBVHDS010000014.1, read on the forward strand.
ACCGCCTCCGGTGTCGGCCAGCCGTCCCGGGGAAGTCGGCGCCGCGGCAGGCCGGGCCGCGACCGAGCCCGCCAGCGCGAGCAGTACCGAACCGAGTACCGGAGATCTGCGCATGTCCCGGACGTCAGACGCTCCGCCCGGCCCTCACCCCCGGTTCTGCTCCGTACGGCTCAATCACTGTCCATGCGCGGCATGGCCGGCAGCGGAAGCGGCAGGCCCGGCAGCCCGTCGATGCTCGTCGCCACGTGCTCCTTCTTCTCGAAATAGACACCGAGCGAAGCGTCGTCCTCGCGTGCGAAACGCTGGGCGTGCAGTGGCCGGTCCGCGTCGTACGACATGAACGGCACCGCGTAGCCGCAGGTGTCCCGGATCAGTTCGGCCCTCACCACGATGACGGCGCGCAGCCCGTGGAGGCCGGGGTCCACGTCCGGGAAGTGGGCCAGCAGGGGTACGAACCGCGGATCGTCACGGAAGACCGGCTCGCCGCGACCGTGCACCCGCACGATGTTCGGCGGCCCCTGGAAGGCGCACCACATCAGCGTGATACGGCCGTTCTCGCGGAGGTGGGCGACGGTCTCGGCGTTGCTGCCCGCGAAGTCCAGGTAGGCCACGGTCAGTTCGTCTATGACGGCGAAGGAGCCGGTGACCCCCTTCGGGGAGAGATTGACCGTGCCGTAGCCGTCCAGGGGCGCGGTCGCCGTGAAGAACATGTGCTGCTCTTCGATGAAGGTCCTGATCCGTCCGTCGATGCGTTCATACGTTTTGCCCATGACGGTCATTGTCGTCTTCGGCTCCGGGGAGCGGTGAGAGGGGTCCGCGCCCGTCCGCACCGGTCCGGCCGGGCCACCGCGATCACGCCCGCGCCTCTCGGCCCGCCTGCGGGTCGGGCATCGCCGCACTCGCCCGCGGCCTCGCGACCTCGCCGCCCATGCACCGCCCCTGCGGCACCGCTCGCCTACACCTTTGACAAATCATACGGAGGACTGCATAGTTATACCCATCAGTGATTGCACCGTAAGGAGAAACCCGTGACCGAGCGCGTCGTACTCGCCTACTCGGGCGGCCTGGACACCTCCGTCGCCATCGGCTGGATCGCCGAGGAGACGGGCGCCGAGGTCATCGCCGTCGCCGTGGATGTCGGCCAGGGCGGCGAGGACCTGGACGTCATTCGTAAGCGCGCTCTCGCCTGCGGTGCCGTCGAAGCCGAGGTCGCGGACGCCAAGGACGAGTTCGCCGAGGAGTACTGCCTCCCGGCGATCAAGGCCAACGCCCTCTACATGGACCGCTACCCGCTGGTGTCGGCCCTGTCCCGGCCGACCATCGTCAAGCACCTCGTCGCCGCCGCCAACAAGCACAACGCCGGCATCGTCGCCCACGGCTGCACCGGCAAGGGCAACGACCAGGTCCGCTTCGAGGCCGGCATCTCCGCGCTCGGCCCCGACCTGAAGTGCATCGCCCCGGTCCGTGACTACGCGATGACCCGGGACAAGGCGATCGCCTTCTGCGAGGAGAAGAACCTCCCGATCGCGACCACCAAGAAGTCCCCGTACTCCATCGACCAGAACGTCTTCGGGCGTGCCGTCGAGACGGGCTTCCTGGAGGACATCTGGAACGCGCCGATCGAGGACATCTACGAGTACACCGAGAACCCCGCCACCCCGCGCGAGGCCGACGAGGTCGTCATCTCCTTCAAGGAGGGCGTGCCCGTAGCCATCGACGGCAAGCCCGTCACCGTCCTCCAGGCGATCCAGCAGCTCAATCAGCGGGCCGGCGCCCAGGGCATCGGCCGGATCGACATGGTCGAGGACCGTCTCGTCGGCATCAAGTCCCGCGAGGTGTACGAGGCCCCGGGCGCGATCGCACTGATCACCGCCCACCAGGAGCTGGAGAACGTCACCGTCGAGCGCGAGCTGGCCCGTTACAAGCGGCAGGTCGAGCAGCGCTGGGGCGAGCTGGTCTACGACGGCCTGTGGTTCTCGCCGCTCAAGCGCGCTCTGGACGGCTTCATCAACGAGGCCAACCAGCACGTCACCGGTGACATCCGGATGACCATGCACGCGGGCCGCGCAGTAGTCACCGGCCGGAAGTCCGAGCAGTCCCTCTACGACTTCAATCTCGCCACCTACGACTCGGGCGACACGTTCGACCAGTCCAAGGCGCAGGGCTTCATCGAGATCTTCGGCCTCTCGTCGAAGATCGCCGCGAAGCGTGACCTGTCCTGACCTCCAGCAGTCACGTCACCGCCTCCCCGACCCTCCGCGCGGGGAGGCGGTCGCACATCCACCCCCTTGTTCTTCCGAGGAGCACGCAGTGAGCAACGGCAACAGCGACGTACGCCTCTGGGGCGCCCGCTTCGCAGACGGTCCGGCCGAGGCGCTGGCCAAGCTGTCCGCCTCCGTCCACTTCGACTGGCGGCTCGCGCCGTACGACATCGCCGGCTCCCGCGCGCACGCGCGCGTACTGAACAAGGCCGGCCTGCTCAGCGAGGACGAGCTGAACCGCATGATCGCCGGTCTCGACCAGCTCGAGGCCGATGTCGCCGACGGTACGTTCACCGGCACCGTCGCCGACGAGGACGTGCACACTGCGCTGGAGCGCGGCCTGCTGGAACGCCTCGGCCCGGACCTCGGCGGCAAGCTGCGCGCCGGCCGGTCCCGCAACGACCAGATCGCCACGCTCTTCCGGATGTACCTGCGCGACCACGCCCGCGTCATCGGCGGTCTGATCGCCGAGCTCCAGGGTGCCCTGGTCGGCCTTGCCGAGGCACACCCGGACGTCGCGATGCCCGGTCGTACGCACCTTCAGCACGCCCAGCCGGTGCTCTTCGCCCACCATGTCCTTGCCCATGTGCAGTCCCTCTCCCGGGACGCCGAGCGGCTGCGCCAGTGGGACGAGCGCACCGCCGTCTCCCCGTACGGCTCGGGCGCACTGGCCGGGTCGTCCCTCGGGCTCGACCCGGAGGCGGTCGCCGCCGACCTCGGCTTCGAGCACGGCTCCGCCGCCAACTCCATCGACGGCACGGCCTCACGCGACTTCGCGGCCGAGTTCGCGTTCATCACGGCGATGATCGGCGTGAACCTCTCCCGGATCGCGGAGGAGGTCATCATCTGGAACACGAAGGAGTTCTCCTTCGTCACCCTGCACGACGCCTTCTCCACCGGCTCCTCGATCATGCCGCAGAAGAAGAACCCGGACATCGCCGAGCTCGCCCGCGGCAAGTCCGGCCGGCTGATCGGGAACCTGACGGGCCTGATGGCCACGTTGAAGGCGCTTCCGCTGGCGTACAACCGTGACCTCCAGGAGGACAAGGAGCCGGTCTTCGACTCCTGTGACCAGCTCGAAGTCCTGCTGCCCGCCTTCACCGGCATGATGGCCACGCTCACCGTCAACCGTGAGCGCATGGAGGAGCTGGCCCCGGCCGGCTTCTCGCTCGCCACCGACATCGCCGAGTGGCTGGTCAAGCAGGGAGTGCCCTTCCGCGTCGCGCACGAGGTCGCGGGCGCGTGCGTCAAGGAGTGCGAGAAGCACGACATCGAGCTCGACGAGCTCACCGACGAGCAGTTCGCGAAGATCTCCGAGCACCTCACCGCCGAGGTCCGCACCGTCCTCGACGTGGCCGGTGCGCTCGCGTCCCGCAGCGGACGCGGCGGTACGGCACCGTCGGCCGTAGCCGTCCAGCTCGCCGAGGTGAAGGCCGACCTCGCCGTCCAGCAGGCGTGGGCCACCGCGAAGAACTGACGGCGCCGAAGGCGACGACTTCGAGGCGGGGAGCAGCCGTACGCTCCCCGCCTTCCGGTTTCCCGGAGCTGGGTTACGTTGACGGGGAGCGCACTCGACGAGGAGCCCACGATGCCTTTCGCCCGGCTGGCCACAGCGACGACTCCGACCGCCCACATCGGGCTCGGCCTGGCAGCGGTCGGCAGGCCCGGCTACATCAACCTCCACCGCGACCGCGATCTGCCCGGGGACCGCAGCGTCGAGGCGCTGCGCGAGCGCACCCACGAGCTGCTCGAAGCCGCCTACGCGCAGGGCGTCCGGTACTTCGACGCGGCCCGCTCCTATGGCCGTTCGGAGGAGTTCCTGGCCGACTGGCTGGCGTCGCGCCCGGACGTGCGCGATGTCGTCATCGGCAGCAAGTGGGGCTACACCTACACCGCCGACTGGAACGTCGAAGCCGAGGCGCACGAGGTCAAGGACCACAGCCTCGCCACGTATCTGCGCCAGCGCGCCGAGACCGACGCGCTGCTCGGCGACCGGCTCGACCTCTACCAGATCCACTCGGTCACCGCCGACAGCCCGGCCCTCACCGACAAGGAGCTGCACGCACGGCTCGCCGCACTCGCCGCGGAAGGGGTCAGCGTCGGCCTCTCCACCACCGGACCCGGCCAGGCCGACGCCATCCGGGCCGCCCTCACCGTCACGGTCGACGGCGAGCCGCTCTTCCGTACGGTCCAGGCCACCTACAACGCCCTGGAGACCTCGGCCGGAGCCGCGCTCGCCGAGGCCCACGACGCCGGACTCACCGTGATCGTCAAGGAAGCCATGGCCAACGGCCGGCTCGCGGGAACGGATGCCCCGGCCGTGGTCCAGGAGATCGCCACCGAGGTCGGTCTGGGCAGTGACGCGGTCGCCCTGGCGCTCGTACTGCACCAGCCGTGGGCCGGTGTGGTGCTCTCCGGCGCGGCGACCGTCACCCAGCTCGCAGGAAACCTGCACGCGGCCGTCGTCGACCTCGACGAGGAGCGGCGCGCCCGGCTCGACCAGTTCGTGGAGGAGCCGGAGGCGTACTGGCGGCACCGCGCCGCGCTGCCGTGGAGTTGATCGGCCCGTCGGGCCCCGGGGCGGCGCAGGTGCTGCGCTCACGCCGATCCCGCCGTGAGCAGCACCTCGACACACGGGCGCCCGAGGCTCACGCTCGGTGTCCGTGATCAACGACCCGGCGCCCCCCGAACTCGATCTGACCGTCCTCAAGGACCGACGCGGGCGGACGGCGGCCACCGACCCGGGCGGGCGGCCGTACGGCGGGCTCAGCGTCCGCCGTCCCGGCGTCCGTCCGCCCACTCGGCAAGGGCCTCGAAATCGGTCGGCAGCAGTCCGATCCGCGGGTCGATCCACAGGAGCAGCGTCTCGGCCGCCCCCTGCTCCAGGACCCATTCCCGGTCCTGCTCGGCGATCTCGTCGTCGATCCAGGCGAACGGCCGACCGGCCGCGTACTCCACGATGTACTGCGTCTTCCAGTACGTACCGTCCGGCGCGCTGCCGTGCATCGACGGCCAGTCGACGTACGGCAGCGGGGGCAGCCCGAGACGCGGCCCGATCCATTTGTTGGCCTGGCCCTTCCAGGTCGTCGCCCAGACCAGTTCATAACGGCCGGCGAGGGCCAGCAGCGCCTGCCCGTGGTCCGGGTTGAGCAGGACGGGCAGCGGCGGCCCGTAGTCCCACCCCGTCGGCCGCATCAGATGCATCGCATAGCCGTCCGGGACCCGGCGGCGCACCATCGCCGCGTACGGATTGAGCGGACCGTCGATGTCGATCAGCAGCAACGGCTTCATGTCGACATGGTCCTCCCTCCCTTCTACGGAAGGCGACGCCATTTCAATGAGACATTCATGTCTCATATGGGTTATGTTCGTCTCATGACTCTCGACCGTGAGCAGGTGCTCCGCAGCGCTGCCGCTCTGCTGACCCGTAAATCGACCGCCACCATGGACGAGGTCGCCAAAGCCGCAGGCATCGGACGCGCCACCCTGCACCGGCACTTCGCCGGACGGGATGCCCTGGTCAAAGCGTTGGAGGACCTGGGAATCCAGGAGTACGAAGCGGCTATGGACGCCGCCGCGCTCGACGAGGGCACCTCCGAGGAGGCGCTGCGCCGATTCGTCGCGGCCGTCGAGCCGAGCGCCGGACTCCTCTCCTTCCTCGTCACCGAGAACCAGCTCTTCGAGGGCGACGAGGTGAACGAGGGCTGGAACCGGCTCGACGCCCGAGTCTCCGCCTTCTTCCGGCGCGGCCAGGAGCGCGGCGAATTCAGGATCGACCTCACCCCCGCCTGGCTGACCGAGGCCCTCTACGGGCTCGTCTCCAGCGGCGCCTGGGCCGTCCAGGCAGGCCGGGTCGCCGGGCAGGACTTCCCCTACATGGTCGTCGAGTTGCTGCTCGGCGGTGCACGCCGGAGCGTCGAGCGATGAGCATTCTCGAACAGCGTGCGGAAACCTCCCATGAGCTGCGCCGTCCCGGGCGGTGGATCGCCCTGGCCGTTCTCGTCCTCGCCGTGCTGCTCGTGGCCGTGGACGCCACCGTCCTCGGCCTCGCCACCCCCTTCCTCACCGAGGACCTGAAGCCGTCCGGCACCCAACTGCTCTGGATCGGCGACGTCTACTCCTTCGTCATCGCCGGGCTCCTGGTCTCCATGGGCAGCCTCGGCGACCGCATCGGCCGCAAGAAGCTGCTGCTGACCGGTGCCGTCGCCTTCGGCGCGGTCTCCGTGCTCAACGCCTACGCGAGCACCCCCGAGATGATGATCCTGGCGCGGGCGCTGCTCGGTGTCGCGGGCGCCACCCTGATGCCGTCCACGCTCGCCCTGATCCGCAACCTCTTCCACGATCCGCGCGAGCGCAGCCTCGCCATCGGTATCTGGGGAGCCATGGCCTCCGCGGGTGCGGCCGTCGGCCCCGTCGTCGGCGGGTTCCTCCTGGAGCACTTCTGGTGGGGCTCGGTCTTCCTGATCAATCTGCCGGTCATGGCTGTCCTGGTGGTCGTCGGCGCCAAGATGATCCCCGAGTCGAAGAATCCGGCACCGGGCCCCTGGGACCTGGTCAGCGTGGCGCTCTCCTTCATCGGTGTGATCGGCGTCGTATACGCCGTCAAGGAGCTGGCCGCGCACGGTACGAGCTGGGAAGTCGCTCTCGTGGGTCTCGCCGGCCTGGCCGCGCTCTGCTGGTTCGTACGCAGACAACTCACGCTCCCCGCACCCCTGCTGGACATGCGGCTCTTCCACCACCGGGGCTTCTCGGGTGCGGTTCTCGCCGATCTGCTGACCATCCTCGGCCTGTCCGGGCTGGTCTTCTTCCTCTCCCAGTTCCTGCAACTGGTACAGGGACGCGGGCCGCTGGAGGCCGGGCTCGCCGAACTGCCCGCAGCCGTCGGTGCGGTCACCGCGGGTCTCCTCGCGGGCCTGGCAGCCCGTCGCTACTCCGTACGGTCGGTGGTGTCCGGCGGTCTCGGGGCGATCGGCCTGGCGCTCGCCGCGGTCACCCTGATCCACAAGGAGACCCCCTATCCGCTGATCGGCGCGGTGCTGCTGGTCGTCGGTGTCGGTGCGGGCTTCGCCTTCACCGTCACCTCCGATGTGATCCTCTCCAGCGTTCCGAAGGAGCAGGCGGGCTCCGCGGGTGCGGTTTCCGAGACGGCGTACGAACTCGGCGCGGCCCTCGGCATCGCCCTGCTCGGCTCCGTCGTCACCGGCGTATACCAGGGCTTCGCCATCCCGAAGGGCGTCCCGTCCGCCAACGCCGCCGCGGCCCATGAATCACTGGGCGGCGCCGTCGAAGCGGCCCACGGCCTGCCGACGCAGCAGGCGAACGCGCTGGTCTCCGCGGCGCAGGAGTCGTTCGTCGACGGGCTGCGGCTCGCCGCGGGTGTCGGCGCGGCGGTTCTGCTGGCGACGGCCGTCGCCGCCTGGTTCCTGTTGCGCGGTCAGAAGCTGGAGGACGGCATCGCGCACCAGTAGGTCCTGCCGCGCCTTGGGCCGTACGAGTCGTGATGACATACGGCATGGCCCGTACCGCCGACCGGGGTACGGGCCATGCCGTATGTCCTGCGCCGTGCGTCAGCTCACGCGGCCTTGGCCTTCGTCGCATACATGTCGACGTACTCCTGGCCGGACAGCCGCATCACCTCGGCCATCACGGAATCGGTCACCGCCCGCAGCACATAGCGGTCGCGGTCCATGCCCTCGTAGCGGGAGAACTCCATCGGCTCGCCGAAACGGACCGTCACCTTGCCGGGACGGGGCAGACCGGCACCACCGGGCTGCAGCTTGTCCGTACCGATCATCGCGAACGGCACCACCGGCGCACCCGTCATCAGCGTCAGCCGGGCGATGCCCGTACGGCCCCGATAGAGGCGGCCGTCGGGGGAGCGGGTGCCCTCCGGGTAGATCGCGAACGCCTTGCCCTCCTCCAGCACCCGACGGCCCGTCATCAGCGCCGCGACACCGCCGCGTCCGCCGTCCCGGTCCACCGGGATCATGCCGCAGCCCGTGAAGAACCAGGCCATCGCCCGGCCCTTGAGCCCCTTGCCCGTCACGTACTCGTCCTTGCCGATGTAGGAAACCTGCCGGTCGCAGCAGATCGGCATGATCATCGAGTCGATGAACGTCAGATGGTTGCCCGCGAGGATCACCGGACCGTCCCCGGGAATGTTCTCCACACCTTCCACCTGGGGGCGGAACATCAGACGCAAGATCGGTCCGAGCACTGCCTTGATGAGTGCGTGTCGGGACAACGGTTCCTCCGGTGTAACGGCCGGGCCGGCCGAGGCGCGGGATCGTGACGGTCCATGCAGGTGAGGACGATACTCGCGGGTACTCGCAGATCGCACATCGGGTTCACAGATTTGATACGCGGTGTTGACGTGTGTTTCCGCCATGTTCGTCCAAGGACTGCTCCTTCGACGGTACGACTGCCTACGCTCGGGCCCCGCCCGACAGGTGCGAGACATCACACGCGAGGAGCATTCATGACAGAGCGCGCGCAGGCAGGACCCGGTCGCAGAACCCTGCTGGGGGCGGGGGTCGCCGTACTGGGCACGGCCGCCCTCGGACTGAGCGGCGGCCCGGCCGCCGCCGCCGACAACGCCGCCGACAACGTCTCCGAACGGACGGGCGGCCACGGCGGCGGACACGGCTTCCGCCTCGACCTGCCGGTGCCCACCGTCATCGGGCACCGCGGCGCCAGCGGCTACCGGCCCGAGCACACCCTCGGCTCCTACCAACTGGCCCTCGACATGGGCGCACACATCATCGAGCAGGACCTGGTGCCGACCAAGGACGGCCATCTCGTCTGCCGTCACGAGAACGACATCACGGCCACCACCGATGTCTCCGCCCACCCCGAGTTCGCGAGTCGCAAGACCACGAAGAAGGTCGACGGGGTCTCCCTCACCGGCTGGTTCACCGAGGACTTCACTCTCGCCGAACTGAAGACGCTGCGGGCCAAGGAGCGCATCCCCGGCACACGTCAGAAGAACACGCTCTACGACGGCCGCTGGGAGATTCCCACCTTCGAGGAGGTGCTGCGCTGGGCCGACCGCGAGGGACACAGGCGCGGAAAGCCGGTCTGGCTGTATGTCGAGACGAAGCACCCCACCTACTTCCGCGGCCTCGGTCTCGGGCTCGAAGAGCCCCTCGCCAAGCTGCTGCGCCGCTTCAACCGCCACCGCAAGCAGTCGCCGCTCATCCTCCAGTCGTTCGAGCCCGGCAGCATCGAGCGGCTGGCCCGGCTCGTCGCCACGCCTCGTGTCGTGCTGCTCTCCGGGGCGGGTGAGCGCCCCTGGGACTTCGTGACGTCCGGTGATCCGCGCACCGTCGCCGATCTCGTGAAGCCCGAGGGACTGAAGTGGATGGCGTCCTTCGCGCAGGGCATCGGACCCACTCTGGACCTGATCATTCCCAAGGATGCCTCGGGACGGCTCACCGCACCGACCACGCTGGTGAAGGACGCGCACGCCCAGGGCCTGGTCCTGCACCCCTACACCATGCGCAACGAGAACACCTTCCTGCCCGCCGACTTCCGACGCGGCACGGACGCCACCGCGTACGGTGACGTATTCGGCGCGTTCCAGGCATACTTTGCGACGGGTATCGACGGGATCTTCTCCGACAACCCGGACACCGCCCTTCTTGCCGCGGCGGACTTCGCCGCGAAGTGACACCGGCGTCAGCACCCGGCCGGGGCGTGCCCCGGTCGGGTGGTGCCCGCCGGGTACGGCAACCGGCCGTCGGCACAGGTGCGTCGGCCGGAGCATGAGGCCTCTCGATCGTGCCCCCGCAGGGACCGCCGCCACCCCCGCGACCGTTGTCGTCCATGCCCTGTATCCGCTGGTAAACGCCGAGGCCACGGCCGAGGCGGCCGCCTCGGCGACGGGCGCGGCGATCGAACCCGCCGACCTCGAACAGGCCGTCTGGCTGCGGTTACTGGAGCGGCTCGCGCGGGGTGGGCCGCCGGTGGACACGGCGCGTTGGGTGCGGAACGCCGTACGGGCGGAGGCCCGCCGTGCCCGCCGTACCGCCCGGCACGAACGCCCCTACCGTGACGAGTTCTCCGCGGACCCAACCGGCTGCCCCGAGCGGATCGCCGTCGGCGCCGACGAACGCCGGGCGCTGCACGCGGCGGTGAAGCGGCTGCCCGGCCGGTGCGCCCGGCTGCTGGGGGCGATGCTCGAGCCCGGTGATCCCACCTACCGGGAAATCGCAGGCAAGTTGGGTATGTCACAGGGGAGTTTGGGCCCGATCCGTTCCCGATGCCTTGGATGTCTGCGCAGAATGCTCGCGGCGGAGGTTGTAGCTCCTGAACTGCGGGGAAAGGAGCGTTAGACAACCGGTGGATCAGGTGGGCGGAGGCATGCGCACATGGGCATGAGCGTGATCATCTCGGCGGCGACGGCACAGGACGCCGAACAGATCTTGAAACTTCAGTACCTCTGTTTCCAGAGCGAGGCGGAGCTGTACGGCAACTATCGGATCGACCCGCTCGTCCAGACCCTCGACTCGGTGCGCGCCGAGATCGCCACGAGTCTGGTGTTCGTGGCGCGGCTGGGGGACGAAGTCGTCGGTTCGGTCCGCGGATCCACCGATCGGGACGGCACCGGGCAGATCGGCAGGCTCTGCGTCCACCCGCGGCTCCAGGGCCATGGTCTCGGCGCCCGGCTGCTGCGGGCCGCGGAGTCGGGACTCGTCGACGAACGGTCGGCCACCCGCTTCCGGCTGCACACCGGGCATCGCAGCGAGGGCAATCTGCGGCTCTACCGGCGGGCGGGTTACGCCCCCGTGGGCAACGAGACCGGTCAGGACGGCGTCCGGATGATCCTGCTGGAGAAGGAAGCGAGTGAACCCGCCTACGTCGCCAGCGCGTAGGACCGGTTACGCGTTCTTCGCCCGGCTCACGCGTTCTTCGCCCGGCGCAGCCACATCATCCCGGTGATCGGCAGGATCACCGGGATGAACAGATAGCCCATGCCGAAGTCGGACCAGACGGTGGCGTCCGCGAACGCCGAGGGCTTCACCATCGTCCAGGTCCCCACGATCAGCACACCCAGGAGCTCGGCGGCGCAGCACACCAGCGCCGTCCTGCGCGCCTTCTCGCCACCGCGCACCAGCGAGTACGTGATGAATCCGTACACGAGGGCGGCGACGGCCGACAGTACGTAGGCGAGCGGTGCCTTGCCGAAGTCCAGGATCATCTGGACGATCGAGCGGGAGGCCGCCGCGACGGTGAACACCCCGTAGAACCAGACCAGTACCCGGCCGGGACCGGTGCCGAGGTCGAAGGGCTGCTTCTCGCCGGTGGCTGCCGCAGGGGTGCGATCGGTGTCGGGCACGGTCAGTTTCCCCAGATGTCGTAGAGCCGTACTTCGAGGACGGCCAGCACGACCGCGCCGGCCGACACCGTCACCGAACCCCATCGGGTCCGCTCGGTGAGCGACAGGAAACCGGCCGCGGGCACCGCGAAAAAAGCACCGATCAGATACGCGATGAAGATCGTCATGCCCTGCTCGGGCCGTGCGCCCCCGGACAGCTGCACGATGCCCACCACCAGTTGGGCCAGCGCCACCAGTGACACCACGGCCATCCCGATAAAGTGCCAGTCCTTGGTCGGCTGGTCCCGGTAGGCGGCGAATCCGCACCAGGCGGCGAGGGCGAGCGCGGTCACGGCGACCGTGACCGTCAGGGCGTCAAGCATGAGGTGAGGGTATTACGGACCAAAAGGTCTCCTGCGTGCGCCCCCGTACCCGAGGGACACGGCCCGGAGGCAAGGCCCTAGTGTCGATGAACATGAAGATCCATGCCGAAGCCCTGCTGTTCGACAACGACGGAACACTGCTCTCCTCGATCGAGTCGGTGTACCGCTGCTGGACCCGGTGGGCCCAGGAGCACGGCGTCACGGCCGAGGACTTCGCGGGCCTCGAACTGCACGGCCGGACGGCCGGCGAGATCGTCGCCGAGCTGCTGCCCGCGGACCGGGTCGACAGGGCCCTGGCCCGTATCGAACAGCTGGAGGTCGAGGACGCCCCCGGCGGAGTCGTGATCCTGCCCGGCACCAAGGAGCTGCTCGGCGAGCTGCCCGCCCATCGCTGGGCCGTCGTCACCTCCGCCACCCGGCCGCTCGGCGAGGCGCGGCTGCGCGAGGTGGGGGTCGACTTCCCCATGATGATCGCCGCCGAGGACATCACCCGGGGCAAGCCCGACCCCGAGCCCTACCTCCTGGCCGCCGAGCGCCTCGGTGTCGACCCGGCCCGCTGTGTGGTCTTCGAGGACGCCCCCGCCGGACTGCGGGCCGGACGGGCGGCAGGCATGAAGACCGTGGCCTTGGCCACAACGCACGACCGTTCCGAGCTGGACGCGGATGTGGTCATCGATGACCTATCCGCCGTATCGGTGCAGGTCACAGCCCAGGGAGTGGAAATCACGACGGTCGGCTGAACCGGTCGACCGCACCATCCACGCCCGTCCGCCATGCGGACAGTCGGGTCGGGGGGAACGTCACTTCTGTTTAACTTGGGGCATGACCACGACGAGCAGCCGCATCCTTGCGACCGAGGCGATCACGACGCCCGGTGCTCGTTGTATGTGTCGAATGCGCGCCTTCTGAGGGCCCCCGCCTGAGCCTCGCGCCCCGAAGCGAGACCGAGCCCGAGCCGTCCGCACCCGGCGGAACGAGCCTGCCCGAGCACCGCTGACCCCGGCCACCTGCCGCGCCCAGCCGTGCCGAGACCCCGCTTGGAACGTCCGATCGAAACGTCCAAAAAGTCTCATCAGACGAATGCCCCGTGCCCGGCAGACACCACGCCGCGCACTCGACAGTGACGGAAACCCCTGTGATCACCACTTCGGGCCTCACGAAGGTCTACCAGTCGCGCGGCCGCGAGGTCACCGCCCTGGACGGCGTCGACCTGCACGTCCCCGAGGGCGAGGTGTACGGCGTCATCGGACAGAGCGGCGCCGGAAAATCCTCCCTCATCCGCTGCGTCAACCTCCTGGAACGCCCCACCTCCGGCACCGTGACCGTGGCCGGCCAGGACCTCACCGCCCTTGCCGGGCGCGGCCGCCGGGCCGGCAAGGAACTACGCGAGGCACGCAGCCGCATCGGCATGGTCTTCCAGCACTTCAACCTGCTGGCCTCCCGAAACGTCCAGGACAACGTCGAACTCCCGCTGGAGATCCTCGGCATCTCCGGCAAGGACCGCTCCCGCAAAGCACTCGAACTCCTCGATCTGGTCGGCCTCGCCGACAAGGCCAAGGCCTACCCTGGGCAGCTCTCCGGCGGTCAGAAGCAGCGCGTCGGTATCGCCCGCGCGCTGGCCGGAGACCCCAAGGTGCTGCTCTCCGACGAGGCGACCTCCGCCCTCGACCCCGAGACCACCCGCTCCATCCTCCAGCTGCTGCGCGACCTCAACCAGCAGCTCGGCCTGACCGTCCTGCTCATCACGCACGAGATGGACGTCGTCAAGACGATCTGCGACTCCGCCGCGCTGATGCAGAAGGGGCGCATCGTCGAGTCCGGCACCGTCGGTGAACTGCTCGCCACCCCCGGCTCCGAACTGGCCCACGAGCTGTTCCCCGTCGGTGGTACGGCCTCCGGCCCCGACCGCACGGTTGTCGACGTCACCTTCCACGGCGAGGCCGCCACGCAGCCGGTGATCTCGCAGCTCTCCCGTACGTACAACATCGACATCTCGATCCTGGGCGCCGCGATGGACACCGTCGGCGGCAAACAGATCGGCCGGATGCGCATCGAACTGCCCGGCCTTTTCGAGGAGAACGTCGTCCCGATCGGCTTCCTGCGCGAGCAGGGCCTCCAGGCCGAGGTCGTCGAGCACGACGCCGCCGCCATCCCCGTACAGACCCCCGCCCCGCTCACCAAGGAGGTGGCGAAGTGACCTGGTCCGAAATGCAGCCGTTGCTCGTCCAGGGGACCATCGACACCCTCTACATGGTGCTCTGGTCCGCGGTCGTCACCGTCCTGGTGGGACTGCCGCTCGGTGTCCTGCTGGTCCTCACCGACAAGGGCGGACTGCTCCAGAACACCCCGGTGAACAAGGCCGTCGGCGTGCTCGTGAACATCGGCCGCTCGCTGCCGTTCATCATCCTGCTCATCGCCCTGATTCCCTTCACCACCTGGGTCGTCGGCACCTTCATCGGCCCCACCGCGATGATCGTGCCGCTCTCCGTGGGCGCCATCCCGTTCTTCGCACGGCTCGTCGAGACGGCCCTGCGTGAGGTCGACCACGGACTCGTCGAGGCCGTCCAGTCGATGGGCGGATCCATCCCGACGATCGTCCGCAAGGTCCTGCTGCCGCAGGCGCTGCCCTCGCTCATCTCCGGCGTCACCACTACCGTCATCGTGCTCATCGGCTACTCCGCGATGGCCGGCGCGGTCGGCGGCGAAGGGCTCGGATCCAAGGCCGTCACCTACGGATTCCAGCGCTTCGACAACCAGTTCATGCTCATCACCGTCGTGCTGCTGATCGTCATCGTGACCGTGATCCAGCTCATCGGCGACGGAGCCGTACGCCTGCTGGCCCGCCGGGGCCGCACCACCACCTGAGACTTCCTTCTCCGCTCAAGCCCGAACTCCTTGTCCGGGCGTACCACCCTCACCATCAGAAAGAGGCACTTTTCGTGCGCAAGAACATCAAGGTCACCGCAGCTGCCGCGGCCACCGCCGCCCTGGCCTTCGGCCTCAGCGCCTGCGGCACGGACTCCGACCCGGCAGCCAAGAGCGAGACCGGAGCCAAGGCCGACACCTCCGAGGCGCTCGTCGTCGCCGCGTCCCCGACGCCGCACGTCGACATCCTCGACTTCGTCCAGAAGAACCTGGCGGCGAAGGAGGGCCTCGAGCTGGAGGTCAAGGAGTTCACGGACTACGTCCTGCCGAACACTGCCACCGAGACCGGCCAGGTCGACGCCAACTTCTTCCAGCACCAGCCGTACCTCGACGACTTCAACGAGAAGAACGACACCCACCTCGTCTCCGCCGGCACCGTCCACCTGGAGCCCCTCGGCCTCTACTCCAACAAGGTCAAGGAACTCGGCGACATCAAGGCCGGCCAGACCATCGCAGTGCCCAACGACACCACGAACGAGGGCCGCGCCCTTCAGCTGCTCGCCGAGAACGGCCTCATCACCCTCAAGCCCGGCGTCGGCACCGACGCCGAGCTGAGCGACATCACCGACAAGAAGGGTCTGGAGTTCAAGGAGCTGGAGGCCGCAACCGTGCCCCGCGCCCTGAACGATGTGGACGCCGCCGTCATCAACGGCAACTACGCCATCGAGGCCGACCTCAAGCCTGCCAAGGACGCCCTGGCGCTGGAGAAGGCCAACGGCAACCCGTACGCCAACATCATCGCCGTGAAGGAGGGCAACGAGAAGGACCCCCGCGTCCAGAAGCTCGTGAAGCTCCTCCACTCCGACGAGGTCAAGAAGTTCATCGAGGACACCTACCAGGGCTCGGTCATCCCGGCCTTCGGCACCGCAGCCAAGTCCTGACACCCGCACGGCATTCGTCCGACGAGCCCCGCGCACCCCGCCGATGGCGCGGGGCTCCGTCATACGGACCCGCCCATGCACAACGTCCGCCCGATGCTGCATGCTGTGCCTTTACACGGTCTTCGGCATGGAGCTGCGCATGACTTCCACCTTTCCGGACATCTCCATCAGCACGGATCGGTTGGTGCTGCGCCCCTTCGACATGGCGGACGTCCCCGCGTACATCGAGATGATGAACGACGAACTCGTCACTGCCTGGACCGAGGCCCCCCACCCCTACACCCAGGTCGACGCCGAACGCTGGGTCCGCAGGATCGCTCCCGCACAGCGCACGGGCGGCGACGGCATCGTCTTCGCCGTCACCGAATTCCTCACCCAGCGACTCGTCGGTTCGGTCCGCCTGCGCAACACCGACTGGCGCACCCTCGCCACCGAGGCCGCGTACATCACCGCCCCCTGGGCACGCGGCGAGGGATACGCCACCGAGTCCGTGCTGGCACTGGCCCAGTGGCTCTTCCGCGACCAGGGCTTCGAGCGCATCGAACTGCGCACCGCCGCCGACAACACCGCCTCCCAGCAGGTCGCCCAGAAGCTCGGCTGCATCAGCGAAGGAGTCCTGCGCAACGCCCGCATAGCGCGTACGCAGACGGAGGATGGAGGCTGGACCGACATCAGGACCGACCTGATCGTCTGGGGCCTGCTCCCCGAGGACCTCGAAGGGGTTGCCGAGCAGCTCGCCGACGCGGGCGGCTACGGCGCCTACAACGACTGGAACTGACCCCCCCGGAGGGGTCCTCACGCCGTGCCGGCACGGACCGGGTACTCTCACCCTGCCCGCCCCTCACGAACATCCCACCTGCGACAACTCCAGGAGACTGACGACAGATGGCCGATCGGGTCACCGTGATCGGCTGGGACGGCTCGCCACTGACCGGAGCGGCCACGGCCGCCCTCTCGGCCGCCACGCTCGTCGCCGGAGCCGCCCACCACCTCGCACTCCCCGAAGTCCCGGCGAACGCCGAACGGATCCGCCTGGGCTCCATCGACCTGGCCGCCCGCCGGATCGCCGGGCACCGCGGCAGCGCCGTGGTCCTCGCCGACGGGGACCCCGGCTTCTTCGGAGTCGTACGCAACCTCCGCGCACCCGAGCACGGCCTCGAAGTCGAAGTGGTGCCCGCCGTGTCCTCCGTCGCCGCCGCGTTCGCCCGCGCCGCAATGCCATGGGAGGACGCCCGGATCGTCGTCGCCCACCCCCGCACCCTGCGCCGCGCCGTCAATGTCTGTCGCGCCCACCACAAGGTCGCCGTCCTCACCTCGCCCGGCGCGGGCCCCGCCGAACTCGCCCTGCTCCTCGAAGGCGTCCACCGCACCTTCGTCATCTGCGAGGAACTCGGCACCGCACGCGAACAGGTCTCCGTCGTCACCTCCGACAAGGCCGCCGACCACGTCTGGCGCGATCCCAACGTGGTGATCGTCATCGGCGGTGGCCCCGAACCGCAGGCCACCGGCGCCTGGATCGCCGGCCCTCACCCCGCCCACGCCCGTGGTGTACGCGGCTGGGCACTGCCCTCGGAGGCCTACCCGGGCGGCCCCACGCATGCCGGGGACGAGAGCGGCGAGGGCGAGTCCCCGGGGCTGCGCGCCGCCCAACTGGCCCGCCTGGGCCCCCGTGTCGGAGACCTCCTGTGGGACATCGGCTCCGGCAGCGGAGCCCTGTCCGTGGAGGCCGCCCGCTTCGGGGCGGCGG
Organism: Streptomyces sp. NPDC002958; assembly: GCF_055563255.1. NCBI lineage: Bacteria > Bacillati > Actinomycetota > Actinomycetes > Kitasatosporales > Streptomycetaceae > Streptomyces > Streptomyces sp. NPDC002958. Next base: position 129,064 of record NZ_JBVHDS010000014.1, read on the forward strand.
TCCTGGCGGTCGACAGCGACCCGGCGGCCTGCGCCCGCACCGCGGCGGCGGCCCGGTCCTTCGGGGTCCAGCTCCAGGTGGTCGAGGGCCGGGCACCTCATGTGCTGGAACGGCTGCCGGAGCCCGATGTCGTACGCATCGGGGGCGGCGGAGTACCCGTCGTCACCGCCGTCACCGAACGGCGGCCGGAGCGCATCGTGACCCACGCGTCGACGCGCGACGAGGCCGAGGCACTCGGCGCGGCACTCGCCGGGAACGGCTACGCCGTCCGGTGCTCGCTCCTCCAGTCCGTCGAACTGGACACGGCCGCATGGTCGGAGCGCGAGCGCTCGGTCGTGTTCCTGCTCTCGGCGCTGCGTTCGGACCTCGCCCCCTGACTTGGTCGGCGTAAGCGCGAGGTAGGCTGGCCGATCGTTGCACCGCGGCTGGGCGTTGGTCGTTTCGTTCGTCAATGTCCGGAAAAGGGGACTGTTTTGGCCCCCGTTGTGGTACGGCAGAACCGGGGGATGCGCGACGTGGCGCAGTCCACAGCAGGCCGTGGCGAAATGACCTGCCGCGGCGGCGAACGGCCGCGAGAATGCAGTATGTCCGCGACCGTTTCGTGCCGCGCGGCGCGCCCGCTCGTTCTTGATGACGAGCGCCGGCGTGCCGAGTCGGGCGTCCCGGGCGAAGGGCCGAAGGAGCACTGACGATGGGCGAGGGGTACGCATGAGTGACACCGGCCAGATCCCGGGTGAGGGACTGCCGGAGAACGCAGGCATGGTGGAGCAGCCGGGCATCGCCGCCCCGGATGCCTACACCTTCCTCGCTCCCTCCGAGCATGTGTCCGAGGACGACGATCTCCTGCTGATGCCGAGCCCCCAGGGCGCCTGGAGCGACCCGCAGGCGGTACCGGGCCCCGGCCAGTACCCCGAGGGCGTCGCCGCCGCGCAGACACCGCTGACCGAACAGGGCACGTACCCGGCACAGGCGCCCCACTCCCAGCCGGCCGCCGAGCTTTCCGCGCAGCCTCAGGGGCCCGTGCAGGTACAGGTGCAGGTCGCGGACGCATACGCCGCGCAGCAGTCGGTGGCCGAACCCCTGCCCGAGTCGGGTCAGGGGACGCACGAGTCAGGTGGCCGCGACTCCGGTTCGGTCGACCTGAGGGGCGTACGCATCCCGTCACCCACCCCTGCTCCCGCTCAGGCAGCGCAGACCCAGGCTCCGCCGCGCCGACCGCTGCACCGTGGTCCGGTCGTGGCCGAGGGGGGACCGTCCTACGGCGGGACGCCGACGGGCGGCGTGGTCCGTTCGCTCGCCGACCGCGGACCCGCGGGCGCGCCCCAGGCGCAGACACAGGCGCAGACCCAGGCCCCCGCACGGCACGTTGGACCGCCTACCACCGGCCCCGAGTACTTCGAGATGCCGGGTGACGAGGCGGCCGCGCTGCCGGGCCCGCAGCTCGGCGCGATTCTGCCGCAGGGCGGGAGCCCGTGGGAGGCCCAGGCGCCGCAGCCGGACGCCGCCCCCGTGACGGCGGAAGCGGTCGTGCCGCAGCCGGTTGCCGAGCCTGTACCGGCGGAAGCGGTCGTGCCGCAGCCGGTTGCCGAGCCTGTACCGGCGGAAGCGGTCGTGCCGCAGCCGGTCGCCGAGCCTGTACCGGCGGAAGCGGTCGTGCCGCAGCCGGTCGCCGAGCCTGTACCGGCGGAAGCGGTCGTGTCGCAGCCGGTTGTCGAGCCTGTACCGGCGGCGCAGCCGGTACAGGTCGCACCGGGCGTGGTGCCGGAGGTCGCGAGCGCTCCGATCACGGATGCGACACCGGCAGCGGTTGAGACACCCGCTGTGATTCCGGCGGAGGTTCCTGCTGAGGCAGTGGCTGAAGCACCGGCAGCAGCAGAGGCTGTGGCAGAGGTTCCTGCTGAAGCCGCGGCCGTCGCGCCGGAGGACGTCGCGGAAGCCGTTCCCCCGGGCCAGTTCGTACCTGTGGAGGGTTCGGTGCCGACGACTCCGCACCTGGCCCCGACGCCCGTCGTGGACCAGGCCGTGGAAGCCGAGCCCGAGTCGGAGCCCATGGCGATCGCCATGGAGCCGGTCCTGGCTGCCCAGCCCGAGGCCGCCGAGGCCGTGGAAGTCGACGAGACCGCTGAGGCCGTCGAGAACGCTGCACCCGCCGAAGCTCCTGAGCCGATCCCCGCGCCCGTTCCCGCACCCGAGGCCGAGGAGGTTCTGACGGCGCCTGAGCCGGAGCCCGAACCGGGCCCGGAGGCCATCGAGACCCCGGACGTCACGGCCCCCGCGGACAGCACGGACGTCACAGCCGCGGAGATCACGCCGGTGGAGTCCGTACAACCCGAGGCCCGGCCCCAGGCGCAGGTGCAGGAGTCCGTCGAGGTGACCCCCGCCCCCGAAGCGGAAGCCCTCGAGGCGTCCGAATCCGAGTCCGACGAGACCGCGGCTCCCGTGTCCCCGCCCGCCCCCGCCTACGACGACGCCGAGCGTGAGGCCGTACTCCGCGTCATGCGCGAGCGCCGCGACATCCGCAACGGCTTCCGCAGCGACCCGATTCCTCACGACGTCCTGCTCCGCGTTCTCGAAGCCGCGCACACGGCGCCCAGCGTCGGTCACTCGCAGCCCTGGGACTTCGTCGTCATCCGCTCGGCGGAAACCCGTCGTTCCATGCACGAACTGGCACAGCGTCAGCGCGAGGCCTATGCCAAGTCGCTTCCCAAGGGCCGGGCCAAGCAGTTCAAGGAACTGAAGATCGAGGCGATCCTCGACACCCCGGTCAACATCGTCATCACTGCCGATCCCACCCGCGGCGGCCGCCACACCCTCGGCCGGCACACCCAGCCGCAGATGGCCCCGTACTCCTCGGCGCTCGCCGTCGAGAACCTGTGGCTCGCCGCCCGCGCCGAAGGCCTCGGCGTCGGCTGGGTCAGCTACTTCGACGAGCGCGAGATGGTCCGCGCTTTGGGCCTGCCCGAGCACCTCGAAGTCGTCGCGTACCTGTGTGTCGGTTACGTCGACGAGTTCCCCGAGGAGCCCGAGCTGATGCAGGCGGGCTGGTCCAAGCGCCGCCCGCTGTCCTGGGTCGTCCACGAGGAGACGTACGGCCGCCGTGCCCTGCCCGGCGAGGAACCGCACGACCTGCTGCAGGAGACCATCTCCAGCATCCGCCCACTGGACGCCAAGGCGCTCGGCGAGGCGTGGGAGCGCCAGAAGCGGATGACCAAGCCCGCCGGAGCGCTCGGCATGCTGGAGATCATCTCCGCGCAGCTGTCGGGTCTTTCCCGGCTGTGCCCGCCGCCGATCCCGGAGCCCGCGGCCGTCGCGATCTTCGCGGGCGACCACGGCGTGCACGCCCAGGGTGTCACCGCCTGGCCGCAGGAGGTCACCGGCCAGATGGTCGCCAACTTCCTGGGCGGGGGCGCGGTCTGCAACGCCTTCGCGGCCCAGGTCGGCGCCGAGGTGTGCGTGGTCGACGTCGGCGTGGCCGTGGAGCTGCCCGCGACGCCCGGCCTCCTGCCCCGCAAGGTGCGCGCCGGAACGGCCGACTTCACGACCGGCCCCGCCCTGACCCGTGAAGAAGTCCTCGCGGCCATCGAAGTCGGCATCGAGACCGCCCGCGATCTGGTCGCGGCAGGCAACAAGGGCCTGCTCACCGGTGAGATGGGCATCGCCAACACCACCGCGTCGGCCGCACTGATCTGCGTCTACACGGGCATGGACCCGGCCGAGGTGACCGGTCGCGGCACCGGCATCAACGACGAGATGCACGCCCGCAAGGTCGACGTGGTCCGCCGGGCCCTCGAACTGCACCAACCCGACCCCACCGACCCGATCGGTATCCTGGCATCGGTCGGGGGGCTGGAGCACGCGGCGATGGCAGGCTTCCTGCTGGGCGGTGCCTCACTTCGTACGCCGGTCATCCTCGACGGCGTGAGCGCGGGCGCCGCGGCACTGGTCGCCCGGGCGATCGCCCCCGAGGCCCTCGCCGCCTGCATCGCGGGTCACCGCAGCGCCGAGCCCGGCCATGTCGCCGCGCTCAACAAGCTGGGCCTGCGTCCGCTGGTCGACCTCGACCTCCGCCTCGGCGAAGGCACGGGTGCGTTGCTGGCGCTGCCGATCGTGCAGAGTGCGGCGCGAGCGATGCATGAGGTGGCGACGTTCGACTCGGCGGGCGTAACGGAGAAGTAGCCCCCGGGACCGGGCATCCAAGCCCCCCGGGCTTTCCCGCCGGATATCCCGCCCCCCCGCACCGGACCCCCAGCGCTTCTGCCGGCGCTTGGGGAGCGGGGGCCGGGGCGGACCGGGGTTGCCTGCCCCAGCCCCTTCGGCGCTTGAGGAGCGGGGTCCTGGGCAGTGCCCCGGTTACGGGAAGGGGCGGGCAGGGGAACGGGCCCGCCCCAGGCGCCCAGTCCCCGCCGCACCCGCCCCCACCCCGTATCGTGGATCCCACCCCACAAACCTGCACGTCACAGCCGCTCCACCGCCGCAGCGGCCGCCGCACTCCGTCCCCTGCACGAGGAGCCCGCACCGCCATGGCCGAGCACGCAGATCACACCGATCACCCTGCGTACCCCGTCGGACTGCGTCTCAGTGGCCGCCGCGTCGTCGTGGTCGGCGGGGGCCAGGTCGCCCAGCGCCGTCTCCCCGCGCTCATCGCGGCGGGCGCCGACATCGTCCTCGTATCGCCGTCCGCGACCCCGTCCGTCGAGGCGATGGCCGACGCCGGTGAGATCCGCTGGGAGCGTCGCCCGTACGCCGACGGGGACCTGGCCGACGCCTGGTACGCCCTCATCGCGTCCGACGACACCGCGGCGAACGATGCCGCCTCCACCGAGGCCGAACGCACCCGCACCTGGTGCGTCCGCAGCGACAACGCCGACGCGGCCACCGCCTGGACCCCAGCCACCGGCCGCAGCGAGGGCGTGACCGTCGCCGTCCTCACCACCGACACCCACGGCCGCGACCCGCGCCACTCCGCCGCCGTCCGCGACGCCATCGTCGAGGGCCTGCGCGACGGCACCCTCGCCGCACCCCACCACCGCACCCGGACCCCCGGCGTCGCCCTGGTCGGCGGTGGCCCCGGCGACCCGGACCTGATCACGGTCCGCGGCCGCCGCCTCCTCGCCGAGGCCGACGTCGTCATCGCCGACCGCCTCGGCCCGCGCGACCTGCTCGACGAACTCCCGCCGCACGTCGAGGTGATCGACGCTGCGAAGATCCCGTACGGCCGCTACATGGCCCAGGAGGCGATCAACCAGGCGCTCATCGAGCTCGCCAAGGAGGGCAAGGCCGTCGTGCGCCTCAAGGGCGGCGACCCGTTCGTCTTCGGCCGCGGCATGGAGGAGGCCCAGGCGCTCGCCGCCGAAGGCATCGCCTGCACCGTCGTCCCCGGCATCTCCAGCTCGATCTCCGTGCCCGGCGCGGCCGGAATTCCCGTCACCCACCGCGGTGTGGCCCATGAATTCACCGTCGTGAGCGGCCATGTCGCCCCGGACGACGAGCGCTCGCTGGTCGACTGGCCGGCCCTCGCCGGATTGCGCGGCACCCTCGTGCTCCTCATGGCCGTCGACAAGATCGGCGCGATCGCCCGTACCCTCATCGCCCACGGCAAGGCCCCCGAGACGCCTGTCGCCCTGGTCCAGGAAGGCACCATGGCCGCCCAGCGCCGGGTCGACGCGACGCTCGCGACCGTCGTCGAACGGGCTGCGGCCGAAGACGTACGCCCCCCGGCCGTCATCGTCATCGGCGACGTCGTCGCCGTCGGCGCGAGTGCCGTACCACTGCCTGCCGGATAGCCGGCACCAGCGCCGCCCGCACCCCGCCGAGTAACCAGCGGAATCGGATCTTTTCCCAAGCCGTTGGCACCACACACCGGACAAGGCAGTATCGAACCCGTGGCTGATCTCATCACCGTCGACGACCCCGACGACCCCCGCCTGCGCGACTACACCGGGCTGACCGATGTCGAACTCCGGCGCAGGAGAGAGCCCGCCGAGGGCCTCTTCATCGCCGAGGGCGAAAAGGTGATCAGACGCGCCAGGCACGCCGGGTACGAGATGCGGTCAATGCTGCTCTCGGCGAAGTGGATCGATCTGATGCGCGACGTCATCGACGAGGTCCCGGCCCCCGTGTACGCGGTCACCCCCGAGCTCGCCGAACGGGTCACCGGCTACCACGTCCACCGCGGCGCGCTTGCCTCCATGCAGCGCAAACCGCTGCCGACGGCCGAAGAACTGCTGGCGACGACCCGCCGGGTGGTTGTCATGGAGGCCGTCAACGACCACACCAACATCGGCGCGGTGTTGCCTTTGGATCTACAAGAGCGTGCTGGTCAATGTCGTATTGCGATCTTCGAGGATATCGTTGATCACGCCAATCTGGGTGCGGCCTTCCGTAATGCGGCGGCTCTGGGAGTGGATGCCGTATTCCTCACCCCGCGTTGCGCCGACCCCCTTTACAGGCGGGCCGTGAAGGTGTCCATGGGGGCTGTCCTCGCAGTCCCGTACGCCAGGTTTGAGTCATGGCCGCGTGACGCCGATGTCATCCGGAAGGACGGCTTCGTGCTCGCGGCCCTCGCCCTCTCGGCGAGTTCCATCACTCTCGACGAGCTCGCCGGTCGCCGTTACGAGAAGCTTGCCCTGATGCTGGGCACGGAGGGGGAGGGGTTGTCGGCCGGAGCGCTACTGGCTGCCGACGAGCATGTACGCATCCCGATGGATGCCGGTGTCGACTCCCTGAACGTGGCCGCTGCCTCAGCTGTCGCCTTCTACGCCACCCGGCCGACCGAGGTATGACTGACCTCGGAAGATGAGGATCATGAGCCCGCCTGCTGCGGCGTTCCGAGGTGCTGGACAGGGAAGACACCAGGTCGCTGCCCGCGGAGGGACTGTTCCCGGCGTACAGCCCGACTCGTCTGCCGCTACCTGCGGCTTTGCCTTGGAAAGGGCCTCTGACCTACGTCGGAGCGGTTGAGTCGGCCTGAAGCGCGGTTCCGGCGTTGCCACCGGCCCGTTTCTCCAGGCCGCTCTCCGAACCCGGCGTACCCGTCTCCGAGTACCGGGCTCTCCACAGTTCCCCTCGTCGGGCCAACAGGTAAACACCCTGCTCGTGCAGCAGGTCCTGGCCGAACCGGCCTGGGCGAAGAAGCTGAGCGACGAGGACCGGCGCGGGCTGACCGCGCTGTTCTGGTCGAACGTCAATCCGTACGGCACCTTCCGCCTCGACATGGACAAGCGCCTCGACTTGGGGCTGCCCACCACTGTGCCGGCCCCGCAGTTCGGCGGCCTCCGCATGAGCTACCGGAAGTGACTGTCTGTCAGAGAGACGTGGGGGTGGGGGTGGGGGTGGGGTGCGTGACGGCTCGCGGTTGACCCGACCTGCGACGGTTACTGCGCAGGAGGACTACACGCATGCTGTTCGGTGCCGTTCTCTGGTCCCGTTGAGTAGTTCGGGACGGGGACCGGGGAGGTGGACGGGTGCCAGGTGAGAATCCAGCCTGCGGTAAGCGCCGCCGCGCCGCCTGCCAGGGCGATTGCGCCGCCTGTTCCAATGCCTGCGGCCACCGAGCCCAAGCAAACCGGCCCGACGCCCTGTAGCGTCATGCTGCCGGAGCCGAGCAAGCCGAAGGCCTGGCCTTGGCCATCCTGCGGCAGGGCGTCCAGGAACGGGCGTTGCAGGCCGAGACCGTAGGCGTATCCGAGGCCGCTGAGCAGCAGCAGACAGGACGAGACGCCCACTCCGGGCTCGGCAGCGAAGCCGATCAGCGGCAGCCCCGCCAGCGCAATCAACGGGACTACCAGTCGCTCCCGGGCGCGTGGCCGTAGCAGTCGACCCACCAGCAGGTCACCGACAAGCATGCCAACCGGCAGACAGCCCATCAGCACCGCGTACCAGCCGGGCGCGAAGTGGCGTTCTCCCGCGTAGGCGACGATGAGGCCTTCCGCGCCTGCTACGAACGCGACGGGTAGCCACTGGGCCAGCATCAGTCGTCGCACTGTGCGTCCGCGCAGCAGCCTGCCTGCACCATGCAGGCTTGCACGGACGGCCCCGCTATCGCCCCCAGCGCTGCCGGGTGTGCCGCCGAACTCTCCCGGCTGCAGCCGGCGTAGCCGGATGCGGATAGCAAGCGCGCAGCCGAGGTAAAGGACGGCGCTGACCGCGAGCGCCCGGCGTGGGCCGAGTGCCGCGACGACCGCACCTCCCAGCGCCAGGCCGAACAATTGCGCGCCGGCGCCAGCGATGTTGTTCAGTGACCGGCCCAGTACATAGGCGTCGCCCTCCAGCGACTGCGCGACCAGCCGACTCGACGCGCCGTGAAACACCGGTGTGGCGAGGGCGACCAGCGCCACGACACCGAGGCTTGCCGCGATCGGCATCCGCACCAGGGCGAGCAGCAGGACGGCGGCGCACGTCAAGGCGTAGCCGCCGGTAATGAGCGCGCGGGGCGGCAGTCGGTCGGCCAGTGAGCCCAGCAGCAGCGAGCCGAACAGCTGCGGGATGAAGCCGATGCCGAAGGCCACTGCGCTCAGCAGCGGGGAGCCGGTGGCTGAGAAGACCAGCACCGAGAACGTGGTGATCCGCAGCGCGTCCGCAGTGATCGCGACGGTGCGGGTTGAGAAGAGCAGCCGGAATCGCGGCTCGGCCAGCACCTCCCGGTAGGTGGCACGGTGGTTGCCCTGTGCGGGCTCGGCGGTTGGGGTCATGACGCCCAGCCTCGCCGTGCGCCCACGCCACTCAACAATGATTCGTCGCTGGACGAATCGGAACAACGTCCCGCGGTAGCCTGGCAGGGTGCTGCGCTTCGAAGTCTCCGTCGAGGACCTGCTGCGCAGCCGGTTCGCGCTGTCGCCCGCGCTGGACCTCTGCTTGCTGCTGCGCTCGCTCATCGGCCAGGGCCAGCCGCTGCCGCGAGCTTGGGCCGCCCGGCTCCTGCTGGCCTTTGAACGGCTTCGCCGCGAGACCGAACTGGACGCCGCCCTCGCTCTGCAGGCCCCGCACGGCGGACCGAACTTCGTCGCCCCGCCCCCGCGCGGTCTCAACCAGACCTGGGCGGACGACCTGGCCATGATCCGGGCCACGCCGCTGGAAGCGGCCCGCTGCGAATTTGCCACCACCGCGACCGGCCCGTCCGCCCGCGATCCCCGCGTACGCGCGGTGCTGGACTCGCCGGACGCCGTCTCCAGGATCGCCGAGGCGATGGACCAGGCATGGCACGAGCTGCTCGCCGCGGACTGGCCGCAACTGCGCGCGATCTGTGAGCGCGATGTCGTGCACCGGGTGGGTGTGATCGGCGAACACGGATGGGCCACGACCATCGAGAGCCTGCACCCGGGCATCGCCTGGCACGCAGGCGGTATCGAGATCGACTTCTTCCGAGGCGGAACAGTCCGCCTCACCGGCGACGGGCTCCTGCTGATCCCTTCGGTCTTCGTCGGGCATATCGCAGCCCACCTGGAAGACCCCTGGCCCAGGACCTTGGTCTATCGTGCCCGCGGCACCGCCGCCCTGTGGGGCGAACAGGAAACCGTCCCCCAAACGGACACGCTGACCGCTCTGGTCGGCCGGGCCCGAGCCCGGCTGCTGTTGGCGCTGGACGCCCCGGCCAGTACCAGCCACCTCGCCCGAAGCCTCGCCATGGCACCCGGCGCGGTAGGAGACCACCTCGCCATCCTGCGAGGCGCGGGGCTGCTCGTCCGCGCCCGGTCCGGACGGTCGGTGCTCTACCGGCGCACCCCGCTCGGCGAGGCGCTGGTCGCCGGTTCGGGCTGAGGGCTCGGATCAGCACAGGAGCTCTACGACCAGCAGCTCGTCCGACGCCCCGGCGTCCAACGCCTGACTTCCACCGGGTCATGAAGAACGTCGTCCAGGACAGACCGCTGACCGAATAGCCGCACCCTCGCCCCGGCCGCCCTCTCTCGGGGGAATCGGTCTGCGATCCAGGTGAGCGACAGGTTGTTGCCGTTAGCGAAGGCTCGTTCGCCTTACAGGTCACACCTACGCGTTTGGTCATCAGCCATTTGTGAAGCCTCAGTGTGCGAACTCGGGGCCTTCTCCGTGGGCAGCGTGTGCATTGTCCGCAGCGGTGACAGCAAGTTGGGGAGGACGCTCAGCGTCATACCGGCTGCACCGATCCACAAGGTGTCCGTTGCTCCGAACACAGAACCCGAGGCTCCACTTAAAAGACCACCGAGGGGAATCCCACCCCAGGACACGAATCGAGCTGTTGCACTCATCCGGCCCAGAAGCCGGTCCGGTGTCAGTGCCTGTTGGAAGCTTGATTGAGCCACAACGCGGACGACTCCGCCCAGCGACAGAGCCGTGAGCCCGATCGCAGCCACGTACAAGCTCCAACCCATTCGCGCCAACGGCATCAGGAAGGTCAACGGGCAAGTGACCAGCGATGCGAGCCAGATGACCGGACCTTGGCCGACCCGCTTCGAGACCGCGGTTGCCAAAAGCGCGCCCAGCAAAGCACCGCAACCCATCCCTGACAGAATGAGGCCAATACCAAAGGACTGGAGACCTATCTCCCGCTCCAGAAAGACCAGCAACATGGTTTGATACATGCCTAAGAAGAGGTTGAATATCGCATCCCCCAGCATAATTGCACGAAGGATGGGGTGCTTAAGGGCGAACTTCAATCCGTCCTTAATCTCTCGACCCAGTTGCGGGCGTTCACTCGATTCCGGCCTATGTTCGCGTTTGCGGATCGTGCTCGCAAGCAGCCCCGACATGGCCATCCCGACCGAACTCGCCAAAAGCGTTGCAGGGGCTCCAACCAGGCCGACCAGCGGACCAGCCACCGTCGGCCCACTGATACTGGTCACCGAGCGTATTGCCGACAGTTTTGAGTTCCCCTCCACAAGATTTCTACGTCCGACCAAGTGAGGGAGATAGCTGACGTACGCGACATCGAAGAAAACAGTTAACGCTCCATGAACCAAGGCAACTGCGTAGAGCCACCAGATAGTGAGAAGGTCTGCCCACCAGGCCACTGGTATCGCCGAGAGGACAAGCGCGCGAAAACAATCAGTGCTGATCATCACCGATCGCTTCCGCATGCGGTCCACCCATGCTCCTGCCGGCAGCCCGACAGCGGAGTCGGCACCGGGGGAGACGCTCGGCGTATTCGGGCGGCACTGCGATTTCGCTCCGGCACCTCGATCTCGTAGGGGAGCACAGGGCTGGGGTCGGCCAGCCGGGTGGTGGTCGCCGCGATCAGGCCGACGGGGACCGCGGCGGTGAACGTGGCGTACCAACGTGAGCTGTAGCCGTCCTGGCCACCCCAGAGCAGCCAGCGGTTCTGGTCCCTGTGGAGTTCGGCGTGTCGGTCCAGGACTCCGTTCCGGTAGGTGAGGCCGGCGAGTCCGTCGGGCGCTGTCAAGAGGGTGGCGGGGCGGTAGTCTCCTCGCTTCCATCCGGCGTCCTCGAGTGGGAGAAAGCCGTTCTCGGGCGGGCGATGAGGAGTGGTGAGGAGCGTGTCCGGGGTCTCGGCATAGGCGGTGGCGAGGGCGGAGGTGAAGGCGGTCACCAGCTCCGTCGGCGTGTTGGCGTGGAAGGTGGCGAGCCAGTCGGGCGGTCCGAAGGGATCGCGGCGGGCGGCGATCTTCCACAATGTTTGTGGCAAATTCAGTTGGCCCCACTCCGGCACTGAAGTCGGCCCCATCAGCGGGCGGTAGACAGTCGGGGGAGGGTCGTCAACCTTGCTCCGGCAAGTTGTTTTGGCCCCACCCCGAACGAGTGGGTTCCCTGGCTGTGGGGAGGGGCCGGAGCGGTAGCGTGATGCACATCGGATCCGGACTGGACGACGGGCCCCGACAGCCTGGCGGACCAGAGGATCTCGACCCGTGTTCGATCCGGGACCGACGGATTCTCCGATCTGTGGTGGACGACGAGGACGGGCATTGGTGCGGCCGGCGGAGAGCGGTTCGGGTCCAACTGGGCCGAGGCCGGCGCCCCGTACGGGGCGCCGGCCTCGGTTCTTGAAGCAGGTCGCGTCAGCACTTGGGGCGCTGGCAGGAATTGCGCCAGCAGCCGCAAACGGTGGTAAGGCGTCAGCTATGAGCCCGGCAATGTTGCGCCGGACGCCGCTGGGAACGGGCCGTCAGGCCATGGCGAACTTGGCAACGTACTCGTCGAAGGGCTCGATGCCGACTTCCGCGCGGAGTTCGTCCATGCGCTTGGGCTCTTCGCAGGGCCACGGAACCGGTGCCCCGTGCTTCACGCCGGCGATCTGAGTGCCGTATATCTGCTTGTGGCCCTCGTTGGTCAGCGTGCGGTCGCGAAGAAAGGCCAGGTCACGTGGGCTGGCCGCGCCTGCCGAAACCGCCTGCTGCATCAGCTGGAGGGCGCGTCGCTGGACGTCGAGCTGTCGGTCGGCGTGCTGGGCAATCAGCCATGCCGCGCGTGCGGCCGCCTCGCCGACGTCTTCTGCTGTCGGCCAGCCGTACTCATCCATGATCTCGCTGAGCCGGTCACCGTGCCGTGCGGTCAGCCGGCGCCACGCCAGCTGCTCGGCGGGGTCGTCGCTGTTCGCGTGGATTGATGACTGGTGATCGGCCGCAGCCATGGCCGTGAGTTCCTCGGCAAGCGCGGCAATGTCGTGCGCCACTCTCAACTCCCTGGTCAGGTCGATGCGTTGTGCTCGTTGCCCGCAACCCTAGAAGAACATATCGGGTGTAAAGATCATTCCGGAGAACGGTGACAGGCACCTCCGCGCACCGCGATAATGGATCTACCCCTGGAGCCAGAGCCGGTGTTTTCGGCTCGTGCCACGATGCTTACCGGCACCCTGACTTGCGGTGCTTCTCCTGGGTTTTCTTGAAGCGGAAGCTGTCGGTGCCGGTCTCGACGATGTGCGCGTTGAAGGTCACCCGGTCCACGATCGCCGCGCAGAGCCGGGGATCAGTGAACGTCTGCTTCCACTCCGAGAACGGGGCGTTCGAGGCGATGGCGATCGCGCGTTGTTCCTCGCGTTCGGTGAACACCTGGAACAGCAGCTTCGCCCCGGCCTTGTCCAGGTCGAGGTAGCCGAACTCGTCCAGACAGAGCAGGTCAACGCGTCCGTAGCGGGCGAGGGTGCGGCCGAGCTTCTTTTCGTCCGCCGCCTCGGCAAGCTCGTTGACCAGGTTCGCCGTGGTCGTGTAACGGACCCGCATCCCGGCCTCGGCGATCGCGGTCCCGATGCCGATCAGCAGGTGCGACTTGCCGGTGCCAGAGTCCCCGATCAGGCAGAGCGGCAGGCCGGCCTTCACCCAGGCCGGGTCGGCCAGGGTGCTGACCTGCTCGGGGGTGACGTTGGGGTTCTTCTCGAACTCGAAATCCTCCAGCCGCTTGGGGCGGGGGAAGTTCGCCTCCCTGACCAGCCTGGTCTTCTTCCGCTCCTCGCGCTGGAGACACTCGGCTTCCAGCAGGTCAGCCAGGAAGTCCGTGTAGCTGGCCCGCTCCTTCAGCGCCGTGCGCCCGCGATCTCCTCCCAGCGTGAGCGAATCGTGGGCAGGTGAAGGGCCCGGCAGGCTTCGTCGATCACGGTCTCGACGGCGCCAGCGGCGGAGGCGTCCTTGCGAGGCCCCGGGACCCGCTCACCGACGTCGAAGAGGGCAGTGCTGTCGTTCATGCGGAACCTTTCGGATGGCGGGTCAGGAGCTGGTCATAGACGTCCACCGACGGCGGGGGACGGTTGTCCTCGGGCAGTTCGGGCCGACGGGTGGGAAGCGTCAGCAGCTGCCCGCCGGGGATGTCCGCCGAGAGCGGAGGATCGTCCTCGTCGTCCTGCAGCTCTGGGTCCCGGGCTGCGGACTCGGCCTTGCGGGCCTCAATGGCCACCACGTCCGGGCTGATCGACCCGGCTTGGACCGCGGCCGACATCCCGACCTGAACCGCCTCGGCGGGCATCCGCCGGTGCAGCAGCAGGACCTCGATCAGGGCCCGGGTGCCGGCCGCATCCCCGTGCGTCTTCAGGGCGGCAGCCCAGAACGCCTCATGGATGGCCGTGAAGGAGCCCTCCGCCCGTGCGGCGGCCAGCGCGGTCGACCCGGCCATGGCACCGGGCTTGACCAGGAGGATCTCCAGGTAGTGGTCCAGCACGTCGCGATATCCGTAGCGTTTGGTCAGCCGCGGATGCCAGGCGACGATGTTCCGGCGCTCGAAGACCAGCAGCTCGTTGCCCCGCAGCAGGACACGTACCCTCTCGCCGATGAAGCGGGCGGGCACCGAGTAGTGGCACTGCCGGACGGTGATCCGGCTGGTCCGGTCGACCTTCGGCGTCAGCGTGATGCCGCACTCGAAGTCCTCGGTCGGCAGCGGGGCCAGCTCTTCGGCCTCGATGCGGAAGTTGAAGCCGATCGAGGTCAGCTTCCCGCGCAGGATCCGCTCGTCCTCCGCCTCGTCGATCAAGGCGATGCGGGAGTTCAGCTCCTCCAGCGACGGGACGTCGGGGACCGGGACCAGGTGAGCCCGGCGGAAACGTCCGCCTTCCTGTTCGACCCCGCCCTTCTCGTGGGCACCTTCCTCACCGGGGATGCAGTAGAAGGCATCGAACCCGTAGTGCGAACGGAAGGTGGTCCACCGCTCTGATTCCACCCGGTTGCGGCCGGTGCAGACCTGCCGGACCGCGGGCTTGAGGTTGTCGTAACGGATGTGCTTGGTCGGGACACCGCCCAGCACCCGGAATGCCTCCGCATGACCTTCCAGGAACGACTCCTGAGCCTGCGAGGCGAACACCCGGTGGACGGCCTTACGACCCTGGGTGAAATTGGGGTCGGGGCGTGTTGGCCTGGTGGTTCGGCTGGTGGATGATCAGCAGACGGTGTTGCGGGCGAGGACGAGTTCGGTGTTCGTCCGGTGGCGGGTCGGGCGTCGTGCGGAGCGGTCGGAGACCAGCGAGGCGA
>NZ_JBVHDS010000015.1:0-136053 GCF_055563255.1 Streptomyces sp. NPDC002958
CTGGTCACGCTTCCGACGACGCAGCCAGGCCCGAGCCCGCCGCTCCCACTACAAACACCGAGGCCACATCCTCCAGATGCGGTTGCAGTACTAGCACGGCCAGGGCTGCCAGACAGCGCAGAGAACGTGGACGTTTCATCGGATTTCTCCCTCACGGGGTGGCGGTGCGCCGATGCTGGCAGTCGCGCCCGGGTGAATGGAAGATGATGAAGCTATTCATGCCTGACCATCGAAATCTGTACGGGTCCGAGCCCCGGTGGACGCGGACCCCGAACGGGAATGGGGCATCGCGTGCGACAACCACTCGGCCGACGTGTACTGCTGCTCGGCACCGGCGGCCTGCTGGCGGGTTCTGCTGCGGGCTGCTCCGCAAGTTCCCGGACACAGGTCGGCCCGTCCGCCCCCAAGTCGCCGTCCATGTCCTCGCGTTCGCCCTTGCCGAAGACCACCGCCTGGCGCCCCGACCGCGGTGACGTGGACCCCGACGTAAAGCTGCGGGCGGTACAGGTGGTAGAGGCGATCGGTGCCTGGCCTCCCGGACAGGGTGGTGCGGCCGCGGCGAAGAGGCGGGTCACCGCGCTGGGAGCGGCGTCGTCACTGGTGGACCGGGCCGGCCCGCTGAGGCCCGACGCGGACGAGGCCGCACTCCAGGTGATCGAGGCGCAGTACGGCGGGATTCTGGCGGACACGGCCAGTGTGATGGTGGCGTGCCGGCAATGGACCCCCGGGCATGCGGGCGGCACGACCGTCGACGTACGGCTGCGCCGGGCCCGGCCCCGCTGGGTGGTCACCGCGCTCCACCCGGGCCGCCCCGGTGCCGCCGTGGCGTCGCTGCCCACGGCGGCGCGGCAGGTGCTGGACAGCCCGCGGATCGGCCTGCCGCCCGCGGCGGAGGCCGACATCCGCAGTGGGCGCGTCCATCCGGCCGCGCTACGGGCCCTGCTGCGACTGGCCGGTACATACCGGATGGACATCACCGTGTTCCGTTCGGGGCATCCGTTGTACGTTTTCGGCACCGACCGACCCAGCGATCACCCATCGGGCCGGGCCTTCGACGTATGGCGCATCGACGGGCGCAAGGTCGTCGATCCGGCCACCCCGCGCCGGTTGACCGAGTCGTTCATGCGAGATGCGGCAGCGGCCGGTTCGTACAACGTCGGCGGGCCGATTCAGCTCTCCGGGGGCGCGACGGCGAATCAGTTCTTCACCGACAGGACCCATCACGACCATGTGCACGTGGGATTCGCGAGCTGACGCCCCGGAGAGCCGCACGGTCGCCACCGGTGCTGGTGCGTGTACCCGGGCAAGGCGCTGGAAACAGGCAGAAAGTGGGCCTGTGGACAGGGGCGGACGTACCTGGGCTCGGTCCTCGAGGAACCCTCGTACCGGCGCGGGCCGAGCGCCTGTCCGGCGAGATGCGGGCCACCGCCACGGCAGGGGAACTGATCGACACCCTCTGTCCACGCTCCTGAGCGGCACAGCCGCGCCCCGGCCACCGGCACGCACGTCCGTACGGTGGGTTCGGTGTGCCGGGGCGCTGTGGTGGCGTACGGGTGGGCATGGGAAAGAGATGCCACGAGTATCCGCACCCGTGATCAAGCTTGTCCGGCGTACGACCGAGCCCGTCGGAGCGCAGACCCTGCGTTCCACGGTGGCCGCCGTGATCGCCTACGTGGTGGCGATGTGGGCCCTTCCGCATCCGGCGCCGCTCACGGCGCCGCTCACCGCACTCCTCGTCGTACAGGTCACCCTCTACGCGACTCTCACCACGGGGATTCGCCGGGTGAACTCGGTCGTCGTCGGCGTGCTCATCGCCAGTGCGCTCAGCTCCCTGGTGGGGCTCAGCTGGTGGAGCCTGGGGCTGACGATCTTCGCCTCGTTGATCATCGGGCGGCTGGTGCGGGTCGATGAATTCGTACCCGAGGTGGCGATCAGCGCGATGCTCGTACTGGGCGTCTCTCAGGTCGCCTCCACCGCGTGGGACCGTGTGCTGGAGACACTGATCGGCGCGGGCGTGGGGCTGCTGTTCAACCTGCTCTTCGCGCCACCCGTGTGGGTGCAGACCGCGGGCGCCTCCATCGACAGTCTGGCCCGGGCGATGGCGCATCTGTTCCGCGCGATGGGAGAGGACGTGAGTGGTCACGTCTCCATCCAGCGGGCGGCTGACCGGCTCCACGAAGCCCGCAGGCTGGACCATGACATCGTGGAGGTCGACGCCTCGCTGCGACAGGCCGAGGAAAGCCTCACCCTCAATCCGCGCGTCCGGCAGGGACTGCTGTACCGGATCGTGCTGCGTACCGGTCTGGACACCCTGGAGATCTGTGCCGTGGTCCTGCGGGTGCTGGCACGCACCCTGACCGACCTGGCGAAGGCCCGTACCGAGGAGAGGCTGTTCCCCGCCGACGTGGCCGAATCCCTGAAGGAACTGTTCGGACAGATGGCCGGTGCCATCGAGAGTTTCTCGGAGCTGATCACCACCCCGGTCGCGGAGAACGCCGAGGAGGCGGAGTCCCGGCTGGCCCACGCACTCGCCGTCAGCCGCACGACCAGGGACCAGGTGGCGGATCTGCTCCTCGAAGACGTGCGGCAGCATCCCCGGCAGTGGCAGCTGCACGGTGCCCTGCTTGCCGAGGTCGACCGGATTCTGGACGAGCTCGACATCGACAAGCGCACGGAACGCCTGGGCAAGGAGCTCGACCGGCGCTCGGCGCAGGTGCACGAACGCCTTCCCTGGCTCCGTGCCGTATCGCGGCGGCTGCGAGGCGGTCGGACCTGAGGCGGCGCGGGTCGGCGGTGCGTCACTCGCAGGCCGGTAGCCGTTCGATGGCGATCAGTGCCGCGTCGTCGCCCAGGCGACCGCCGGCGTGGCGGACGAGGTCGTCGCACGGGATTCCAGCAGGGAGCCGGGTCCTTGCCGCACCGCGATGCGGCGCGTTCCGGGAGCGGATAGAAGACCCCTGACCGGTCCCGGGACTCGATGACACCGTCGGTGTACAGAAGCAGGGTGTCGCCGACGTCGAAGGTGAACGTCTCCGCCGTGTGTTCGGTGACCAGCAGATGCGTCAGACCGAGCGGCGGGGCGGGCGCCCGTACGGTGAGCGGGATCGCCTCTCCCGCGCGCAGCAAGGTCGTTGATGTTGGTGCGAGCGACGGTCACCAGGACCTGGGCCAGCACGGCGACCGCACCGACGAGAGCGGTCATGCGCGGCCCGCTGAACGAGGCCGCCACGGCGGGCGCTGCCACCAGGAACGGGCTGAGATGGACATCCGGTGGCGTGGCGATGTCCACCACTGTGACGACGGCTATCAGCGCGAACGGCATCGCCACGAGCGCGTTCCTGTGCCTTCGGGACTCGTGGAACAACTGCAGGAATCGCTGGGAAGCCACGCTTCCGGGATACCTCACCCGGTCCGCCACCGCTCCCCCTACGGCTGATCGGCAGCGGGCCGGGCACTTTTGCCCTCATCGCTCTGTGTCGCTCAACGCTCACTCGTACGGTCGGCCGCTTTCACTCCGCTGCATCGCGTGTCGCGCTGTTTCGGCCGGGTCCGGCAACGCTGAGCCCACAACCGCTCCTCGACGAAGAGAGAACAGCATGACCGCCTCGACCTTCTTCGCCCCGCGGATACGGATAGGCGGGCGTAGCGCGCAGACCATCGCCATGACGCTCACCACGGCCGCCCTTGCCGCAGCCGCTATACCCGCCGCAGCCGATGGCGGAGCCGGTCCGGGCGGCTCCAAGCCCACGGTGGTGTTGGTACACGGTGCTTTCGCCGATGCCTCGGGCTGGAACGGCGTGGTGGAACGCCTGCAGCGGAACGGGTACACCGTGATGGCCCCGGCCAATCCGTTGCGCGGGCTCGCCGGTGACTCCGCGTACATAGCCGGCGTGCTGAAGAGCATCAGGGGCCCGATCGTGCTGGCCGGGCATTCCTACGGCGGTGCGGTGATCAGCAACGCCGCCGCGGGGAACCCGCACGTGAAGTCGCTGGTGTTCGTGTCCGCGTTCATGCCGGATGCGGGGGAGAGACTGGCGGATCTGAGCGCGAAGTTCGCGGGCAGCGAGCTGAATACGGCTCTGAAGCCGGTGCCGTTCCCGGAGGCCGACGGCAGGGAGGGGGCCGACCTGTACATCCAGCGCGCCAAGTTCCACAACGTCTTCGCGTCGGACGTGCCGTCGGGCACCACGGCGGTGATGGCCGCCACCCAGCGCCCCATCAGCGGAGCCGCGTTCATGGACAGGGCGGCCGTGGCAGCCTGGAAGACCATTCCGTCCTGGGCGCTGGTCGCCACCCGGGACAAGGCCATCGCTCCGGATCTCGAACGCTTCGGGGCCAAGCGCGCCAAGTCGCACACCGTCGAGGTCGACTCCTCGCATGCCGCGATGATGTCGCACCCCGACGCCGTCGCCGATCTCATCCGGCAGGCCGCTGGAGACGGAACACCCGCGAAGACGGCCATGGCCTCGACGGGCACCAGCACCCTGGTCCTGGCCTGCCTCGGCGGACTCGCGGGCGTGACCGTTCTGGCAGGCGCGGGCCTCGTGGCGGCGTTCCGCAGACGCCGCGCCACCGGCGGCGAACCCGACACGACCCTCTGACCCGAATGCAGGGATGCACGAATGCACGAATGCGCGAATGCAGGGATGCACTCATGCAAGCGTCAGCGAGCACCCGGGAGCAGTCCGGACCCCGGGATCGGCGGCGCCCGTCCGGCACCGCGCCGTGACGGGCGCCGCCGATGAAACATCCCTCGGCAGCAGCCAGGGAGGCGGCATCACCCTCACGGTCGGCGGACCCGTCCCCGACCTGGCGGCCATCGCCGCCGATGTGCCGTTGCTCTGCCACTTCGGACGGACCGTCACCCTCACCGACGCCAACCCGTACGCGGCCCGTACCACCAGGCGCGACGGCACGGCGAGTGTGCGCGGCGAAGCCGTCGCGTCGCCGAGGGCCAGGAGCAGCGCCCGGCGGCCGATCTCTTCAAGCGGCAGCCGTACGGTGGTCAGTGCGGGGGCGTGACGTCGTAGGCCACCGGCAGATCGTCGAAGCCGACGACGGAGACATCGCCGGGCACGCTCCGCCCGAGGTCGTCACGGAGTGCCGCGAGCGCCCCGAGCGCCATGGCGTCATTGAGCGTGAAGAGTGCGGTGATCCCCGGCGACCTGCGAAACAGCCGCACTGCCGCGGCTTGCCCGCCGTTCCTGGTGAAGTCGGCCTCGACGCGATGGCGTTCCTGTACGGAGCACCCAGTTCGGCCGCCCGCTCGAAAGAGCCCTGCAGCCGGTCCTGTACGGAGACCAGAGCCAGCGGTCCGCAGATGATGCCGATCTCCGTGTGCCCCAGCTGGGCACACTGCCGGCGGGCGAGCCGCCCCGCCGCGACGAAGCGGCCGACGGCTTGCCACTCACTCATGGAAGAGGGGCAAGACGTCGGCCGTCGGCGCGAGGCAGGTTCTACTTTGGCGGGCGGATGTTCTCGCTGCCGATGTTGCCCTGCTGCTCACTCTGCTCCTGCAGCTTGCGGGCCTTCTCCTGGAGCCGCTGGCGCTGTTCAGGGTCGGTGGTGCGCTCAGCGGCCTCGGTCATGTGCCGGGCCTTGTCGCGCAGCTGCTGCGCACGGTCACCGGATTCACGTGCAACGCTCATCATCGCTCCTTGTGCGGTTGGGAAGAGCGGGCTCCATCAGAGAACCAGCGCCGCCCGTTCACCGCACCTCGAATCGTCACTCAACGTTACTGCGTGCCGTGGAGGCGGTGCGGCGCTGGCATGATCGAGGGCATGAACGAGAGCATCATCGCCGCGTGTGACGGGGCATCGAAGGGCAATCCGGGGCCTGCGGCCTGGGCATGGGTCGTGGCCGATGCGCAGGGGCGGCCGGAGCGCTGGGAAGCGGGGCCGCTGGGGACCGCCACCAACAATGTCGCCGAACTCACGGCGTTGCAGGAGCTGTTGGAGTCCACGGATCCGTCCGTGGCGATCGAAGTGCGGATGGATTCGCAGTACGCGATGAACGCCGTGACGAAGTGGCTGCCGGGATGGAAGCGCAACGGCTGGAAGACCTCGGCCGGAAAGCCGGTGGCCAACCGTGACCTGGTGGCCCGCATCGATGCCCTGCTGGCCGGCCGGACCGTGGACTTCGTCCATGTCCCCGCCCACCAGGTGGACGGGGATCCGCTCAACGCCCTCGCCGACCAGGCGGCCAGCGAGGCCGCGGTGGCGCAGCGGCCGGCCGGTACCGCGCACGGTTGCGCACAGCTGCCGACGCCCGCTCCCGCCCGGGCGACCGAGGGGCGAAGCAAGGGCGCTCCGGCGAAGAAGGCAGCGGGTGCCGCACGCCCCGCACGTGCCGGTGGAACGATCCGGGCCAGGTTCGCGGGCCGCTGTCACTGCGGAAAGCCTTATGCGGCACAGGAGATGATCGCCAAGAATCCGAACGGCTGGGGGCACCCGGAGTGCCGCACCGTACCCGCCTGAGTCACGGCCCCGTCCGGCCCGTGCGCATGGTGCGGGCCCGGCGGGCACGGACCGCCGGCCGGAGCGTGCGAGTGGCCACG
This sequence comes from Streptomyces sp. NPDC002958, assembly GCF_055563255.1. NCBI lineage: Bacteria > Bacillati > Actinomycetota > Actinomycetes > Kitasatosporales > Streptomycetaceae > Streptomyces > Streptomyces sp. NPDC002958. Next base: position 6,557 of record NZ_JBVHDS010000015.1, read on the forward strand.
CGAAGCGGGGCCCGCGTGCCATGATGCGGATCCGGCGGCGGTGTTCGCGGTGCTCTGTCGATGCCGTCGGCAATGGCGACACGCTGGGGGGCGTATGGGAAGCACGGGCACGGTTCTGCGCGAGCTGCGCGGTGCGCAGAAGACGGCCAAGGGGGTGTCGCTGTACTCGCGGTACGTGAACCGACCGGCCGGACGGGTGTTCGCGGCAGGCGCCTTCCGTATCGGGCTGACACCCAATCAAGTCACTTTGGTCAGCGCGGCATTCACCTTCGCCGCGCTTGCTTCGGTGGCGCTCGTCCGGCCGTCCTGGGGGCTCGCCGTCGCGGTGTACGCGGGCCTCGCCATCGGCTTCGCACTCGATTCGGCCGACGGGCAGCTGGCCAGGCTGACCGGGCGGGGAGGTCCGGACGGGGAGTGGTTGGACCATGTCGTGGACTGCGCCAAGATGATCCTCGTACACACCGCCGTGCTGATTTCGTTCCAGCGGTTCTTCGCCCTGCCGTCCGAGGGCTGGCTGATCCTGCCGCTGGGCTTCCTGTTCACCGCCGTGCTGACCTTCTGCGCCGGGCTGCTGCGCGAACAGCTGGGCAAGGCGGCCCTCCGGCCCATGGCGGGCAGCAGTGCCGCGCTCCCGGTGTCACGGGTGCGGGCCGTGGCACTGCTGCCCGCCGACTACGGGGTGTTCTGTCTGGTGTTCCTGCTGCTCGGGGACCTGACCGCGTTCCGCATCGGCTATGCCGTGCTCGCCGCCGTGCACGCACTGTTCCTGATGGCGTTCCTCGCCAAGTGGTTCAGGGAGCTGAAAGCGATCCGGACTGCGGACTGACGAGCGTGTCCAGCGCCCGGCGCAGCTGGGTGCTGGACGTGTGCACGGTGTACGGGAAGTAGACGACCTCCACGCCCACCTCGGCGAAGTCGCGCTCCAGCCGCTTGCCCTTCTCGGTGTCCCGCCAGTCGTCACCCTTGAAGATCACGTCGAACCTGACCTGCTGCCAGGTCTCGACCTTGTCGGGCACCGTCTCGACGAACGCCGCGTCCACGTAGCGGACGCTGCGCACGATCTCCAGGCGTTCCGGCAGAGGAATCACCGGCTTGTGGCCCTTGGCGAGCGCGGCCATCTCGTCCGAGACGACGCCGGCGACGAGGTAGTCGCACCGACTGCGGGCATGCCGCAAGATGTTGAGGTGCCCTATGTGGAACAGGTCGTAGACCCCCGGCGCGTAGCCGACCCTGTGCACCATCCGTTCTCTCCCCCCACGGTGAACGCGATATCCGTGTCCAGCGGCAGTTGTCCGGACATGGCATCCGGTGCTGCGGGATATCGGTATCGGTGTTGATGGTGCAACGACCTTACTGTGAAGACCACTTGCGCATCTCGTGAACGGATAAGCTCACTTTTGGGGCTGTTCCTTGGGGGAACACAGAATGTTCCGGGGGGAGAGGCGAGCGTCCATGTCCGATGCCGATCGTCACAAGCCGTTCGAAGGCCGCACTGTGCTGGTCGTCTCGACGAATTACGCGCCGGAGCTGACGGGCATCGGCCCGTACGCCGCGCAGCTCGCCGAGCACTGGGCCGCGTCCGGGGCCGAGACCCACGTACTGGCCGGTATGCCGCACTATCCGTCGTGGCGGACCGAGGCGGAGTACCGGGGCGTGTGGAGGGTCGCGGAGCAGCGGGCAGGGGTCACCGTCCACCGGCGAAGACACTATGTGCCGCCTCGTCAGACCGCCCTGCGCAGGGCTGCGTTCGAGGCCTCGGTGCTCGGGCACGGTCTGCTGTCGCCGCCGGTTTCGCGTCCGCCGGACGCGGTGATCTCTCAGCTGCCCAGCCTGGCGGGCGCTGTCATCGGGGCCCGGCTGGCCCGCCGTCATCGGGTCCCGTACATCCCGGTCGTACAGGATCTGATGGGTGCCGCCGCCGCGCAGAGCGGCATCCGGGGTGGGGGTCGGGCAGCAGCCGTCGCCTCGGCGGCCGAACGATACGCGCTGCGCGGTGCCACCCTCGTCGGAGTCATCCACGAGAGCTTCGTCCCCCGCGTCATCGCGTACGGCGTGGACCCGGGCCGCATCCGTACCGTCCCCAACTGGTCCCATGTACAGGCACCTTCGGCCGACCGCGCCGCCACCCGGGCAAAACTTGGCTGGAGCGAGGGCACCCCCGTGGTCCTGCACTCCGGGAACATGGGGCTCAAGCAGGGCCTGGAGGTCCTCGTCGACGCGGCCCGGCTCGCCCCGGAGGTGCGTGTCGTGCTGATGGGGGACGGGAATCAGCGCGCGGCGCTGCTGGGGCGCGCGGCGGGCCTGCGCAACCTCGACTTCCTGCCGCCGGCCGACGCCGACGAGTTCACGGACATCCTGGCCGCCGCCGACGTGCTCGCGGTGACCCAGCGGGCATCCGTGCTCGACATGAGTGTCCCGTCCAAACTCACCTCGTACTTCGTCTCGGGCCGCCCCGTCGTCGCCTCGGTCGCCGACGGGGGAGGCACCGCCCAGGAGGTCCACCGGTCCGGCGCCGGGGTCCTCGTCACACCCGAGGACCCCGCCGCACTGCTGTCAGCCGTACGCAAGCTCGTCGAAGCGCCGACCGACGCGGACCGGCTCGGCGCCAACGGGCCGCAGTACGTCGCACGTCACCTGAGCCGAGAGGCGGGTCTGGCCCGCTTCGACGCACTGCTCACCGAGGTCCTCGCGGACGCACAAGGGAGACCACGCCGATGACCCAGCCGATCCGCGCCTTGGAGGACCAGGACGAACCCGCACTGCTGAGGGACCAGTTCCGTCAGCTCCTGCGCTACCGTGCACTGCTCACCTCCGGTGTGGTCCTCGGGCTGCTCGGCGGCGGCTGGCTCGCCCTGAGCGGCGAGGAGAGCTACACCTCGACGGGCGAGGTGGTCGTACGCTCCGCCACATCGGACCCCTTCGCCGCGGGCGCCTCCGCCGACAAGGGCATCAACATCGGCTCCGAGCGGCAGACCGCCGTCAGCGACACCGTGGGCACCCTGGCCGTCGGCACCCTGGCCAGGCACGGCGACCGGGTGGAGACCGGGACGCTGCTGTCCGGTCTCCAGGTCACGAACCCGCCGAACACCCTTGTGCTCCGCTTCTCCTACACCGGCCGCACCCCCGCCCTGGCGAAGGCGCGGGCGGAGGCGCTCGCCGACGCCTATCTGGAGATCCGCCGACAGCGCACCGAAAACAGCATCGCCAACATGGCCGACGGCTACCGCGCCCAGCTGAAGCCGCTGACGGAACAGCGCGACCAGCTGGAGCAGGCCGGGGCGAGCAGCGACGTGACCAGCGCACGGGCCAACCTCGTGGTCTCGATATCCGAACTCAGCCGGAAGATCTCGGAGTTGCGCGCCCTGGACACCACCCCCGGCTACCTGACGAAGAAGCCCGTCGCACCGCGGGAGCCCACCGGTGCGGGACTGCCCCTGCTGTTGGGGCTCGGCGGTGTCGTCGGGCTCGCGCTCGGACTGCTGCTGTCGTGGGTACGCCTGGTCTTCGACCCGGCCGTGCGCTCCACCCGGGAGTTGGTCCGTTCCCTCGGCGCCCCACTGCTCGGCACCCTGCCCAGGGAGCGGGCCTCCGCCGGGACGCTGCTCGCCATCGGGCGGAGCGGGAGCCGCCTTGCCGAGGAGTACCGGGCGGTCGCCTTCCGGCTCGCCTACGACCCGTCGTTCGCCCAGCGCCGCAGACTCCTGGTCACGGCCCCGCGCGGAGACGGCGACCCGGCGGCCGCCGCCGCGGTCAACTTGGCGGCGGCCTTCGCCGAGATGGGACGCGACGTACTCCTGGTCGAGGCCGATCTGCGTACCCCCGCACTGGCCAGGGACCTCGGTCCGGCCGTGCAGGGCACCCGGCCGCGGTGGGCGACGGAGGGCGAACGGGCCTGGCCGTCGGACAGCCGGACGAATGTGGACGTACCAGGGTCAGGTGCCTTCACCCTGATAGCGGGCCGGCGCACGGACAACGTGCCGCGTGCGCTGACCTCCGCGCCCGTCGGACGGATCGTCGCCGAGGGCGACCGGCCCGGCGCCGTCGTCATCGTCCTGGCTCCGCCCGTGCTGTCGTACGCCGACGCCGTCGCGCTGATCGACCGGGTGGAGGGTGTCGTGGTGGTCTGCGACCCGCGAGAGGTGCACCGCAGCGACCTGGAGCGGATCCGCGAGATCATCGCAGCAGCCGGCGGCTCTGTGCTCGGCGCACTGCTGCACCCGGGCCAAAGCCGCTACGAGCGCCGGGCCCGCAAGAAGGCCGGCAGGCGCCGCGCGGGCGGCGGCCGGTCCGGTTCGGCCCCGGGCCGGTACGACGGCGACGGCCGTGGCGGCCCGGAGCAGACCGGTGACCCGGCCGAGACGCTCGGCCTGCGCACCTTCGACCCCACCGCCGGCCACAGATGAGGGCACGAACCGCGATCGTCTGCTCGGTCGCGGACCAGGGCGTGGCGGCGCTCACCAACATCCTGGTGCTGGTGGCGGCGGCCCGGCTCTCCACCGTGGCCGACTTCGCCCGCTTCTCGGCGGTCTATCTCGTCTTCACCGTGCTGCTGGGGGGCTGCGGCGCCTACACCGGGCAGCCGCTCGTGCTGCGGCGCGGCGAGAGCGACGAGGTACGGGGCGCGTGCCGGTCGGCGGTCGCCTTCACCCTGCTCGCCGCGGCCGCGCTCGGCGTCCTGCTCGCCGCCGTCTGTCTTCCGCTGCCGGGGCCCACCGCACGTGCCCTGATGGTGCTGGGGCTCGTCCTGCCGGTGGTCCTGGGACAGGACACGATGCGTTACGCCTTCTCCACCCTGCACCTGCCGCACCTGGCACTGGCGAGCGACGTGCTCAGGCTGGTCTGTGTGCTGGGCGCGCTGGCCGTACAGCCGTACGGTGCCCCGGCCGCCCGGCTCGTCACCGTCTGGGGGCTGTCCGCGCTGCCCGCCCTGATGCTGTCGGCCGCTTTGCTGCACCGCAGAGTGGCCGGCACACCGCTGCGGCCGGGAGGCCTGCTGCGGCGAGGGCATCTGGGGCGGCGCTTCGTGGTGGAGTTCGGGGTGGGCAACGCCACCAGCCAGCTCTCCGTGCTCGGGCTCGGCATGGTCGGCAACCCGCTGGTCGTCGGCGCCCTGCGCGGTGCGACCACCCTCTTCGGGCCGTTGAACGTGCTGTTCACCTCGGCCACCGGCTTCGGCCCACCACTGCTGGGACGGCTCGCTTCCGAACGGCGCAGGGTACGCGCCACGGCGACGCTCGCCGCCGTCCTGGCCGCCACAGCCGCCGGCTGGGCCACCGCACTGGCCCTGCTGCCCGACGGAATCGGCCGCCATCTGCTGGGCGACACCTGGCCCACGGCGGCCGCCCTGCTCCCGGCGACCGGCAGCCAGTACGCGGCGATGGCCGTCGGCACCTGCGGGCTGCTGGCGCTCCGGATGCTCGACCCCCGTACCACCCTCTCCATCCAGGTGGTCTTCTCGCTCGCCGCCGTCGCCTTCCTCACCAGTGGCTATGTGCTCGGCGGGGTACAGGGGGCGGCCTGGGGCCTGTGCCTGGGATCCGTCTGCAAAGCGGTGGCCACCTGGACGCGGGTGGCCCGGCTGAGACGTCGCACCGCGGTGGAACAGGCGCCCGTCAGCGCGAGCGCGGTGCGCCTTGGCTCCTGAAGCTGGTGATCAGCAGCAGACACAGCGCCGCGATCGCCAGCTTCCCGACGGACTGCAGCAGTGGACCGCGCAGCAGAATGAAGGTGTACCCGGCGATCAGCGGCGCGGCGACGGCCAGAACGCTGCCGGGGCCAGGACCGTCCCGGGAGACCGCGCGTGCGTAACGCCGGTCGGTGCGCGCGGCGACGTACCCGATCAGCGCGAGAGCGCCGACCATGCCCGGGGCACCGAAGTCGACCCACAGCTCGGTCCACAACGGTGCCGACAGGTTGGTCATGTTCATCCCCATCCACTGGCCGACGCGCACCCCCGTGTCCTCCGGCTTGCCGCTCCACATTGAACGGGGTACGAAGAAGAGCGCGGAGCCCGCCAATTGACGTCCATAGGTGTGGCCGTGGGTGTCGACCCAGGTGATGGTGTTGGCGAACATCACCGTCTGGTCGTAGTCCTTGGTGGCCAGCGGCTCGAAGACCGATGACGACTCCACCGGCCGGTATCCGGCACTGTCGTAACGGAACCGGTCCGCGTACGGGAACAGCACCAGCGCCCCGACCACCCCCATGGCCAGCACCGAGCGGTACATCGCCGCGCTGCTCGGGAACGCGGTGAACAGGAGCGAGACCAGCACGGTCAGGAACCAGTAACGGGCATTGGAGACCGGGTTGTTGACGATGACGTTGAGAATCAGCAGCGCACACCAGACCAGAACCGTCGAAGGAGAACGCCGGGCCCTGCGCGAGGTCACCAGCCGACGGGTGCAGAAGAGCAGCCCGAGCAGCGCAGGCACCGTACCGAAGCCCTTGAGGAAGGCCGACCCCACATTGGACTGGCTCGACGCCACCCCACTGACCGCGACCGAAGCGCTGATCTCCTGGCGGCTGGTGAAGAAGATGGCGGGGCCGCCGAGCTTCAGGATGTAGTAACCGCTCGCCGCGAACGCCAGCAGCACCAGCAGCCTGAGCCGCACCCGGTGCGCGGTGGCCGGACCGCTCCCGGAGCGTGCGGTGGCACGGTGGCGCAGCGGACGCCGGGACGCCAGCAGCGCCCCCAGGTCGAACGCGGCGCACCCCACCAGGATCAGAGCGATGGCCGTCATCAGATCCGACCGCGGCCCGACCATCGGCGTGGGGGTCTGCCCGATGACCGCCTGCGCGAACGGCGCCACCCCCATCGCGATGTACACGAACATCCAGAACACGCCCTGCAACAGGCGCCGCCGGGTGGACAGAATCATCGTGGCGAGCCGGGCCCCCGCATAACACGTCAGCACGAGTTGCAGCCAGTACGCGGTGTCCCGGAGGCCCGTGCCCGGCTGCGCGGCGATCACCGCGGGCAGGAAGCAGACCAGGCCGAGGATGAGAGGCACGGCCATGGCCCGCGACAGCATCGCCCACGACATGGGCTTCGCCGGCGGCTGGACCGGATCTTGCGGGCTGTGCTCCGGTACGGGTGCGGACGGCGCCGCCTCGTGCACGGACGTCATGTGCCCCCCGTTCCGTGGACCTGTGAACACTCTAACGAATCAACCCACTTGGGGGGTTTGGATGACTAGTCTGTAAAAGGCCGGCCGAGGTTGAGGGGAACCCTGGTGAAGATCCTGCACGTCGTCACACTGCACACCCCGGACCATGCGTTCGGCGGCCCGACGAGGGTGGCGCTCAACCTGTCCAAGGTCCAGCGGGCCGGGGGCGACGACGCCCGCATCATGGCTCTGGGCGACGGCTTCGAAGGACGACTGCCGCGCGAGGTCGAAGGCGTGCCGGTCCATCTCTTCCGGGCCCGCCATCTGCTTCCCATGTTCGAAGTCAGCGGAATCACCTCCGGCGCGCTCCTCGTCGCCGCTCGCCGCATGATGCGCGGCGCCGATCTCGTCCATGTCCATCTGATGCGAGACCTGGTCACGCTGCCTGCCGCGCTGCTCGCGCTGGCCTCCCGCACCCCCCTGATCGTCCAGACGCACGGCATGGTGGACCCCACCGAGAAGCGGGTCGCCCAGCTGACCGATCTGCTGGGCGTACGGAAGGTACTGCGCGAAGCCGACGCCGTGCTGCACCTGACCGAGACGGAACGCCTTGATGTGAACGCCGTCGCCGCACCGGTGCCGTTGACCCGCACCGTACGCCTGGTCAATGGCGTGCGGCCGCAGGAACGCAAGCCCGCCCGGGAGCCGGGGCGGCCGCCGACGGTCCTCTTCCTGGCCCGGATCCAGGAGCGCAAGCGCCCGGAGGACTTCGTCGCCGCCATGCCGGCGATCCTGGCCGAGCACCCGGACGCCCGGTTCGTGCTGGCCGGCCCCGACACCGGAGCGCTGCCCGCGACACTCGCACTCGCCCGACGGCTGGCGGTGATGGACTCCCTCGACCATGTGGGACCGCTCGACCATGAAGAGGTCCTGACTGCGGGCCGGCAGGCCGATGTGTACGTACTGCCGTCGATCGAGGAACCCCTGGGCGTATCCGTGCTCGAAGCGATGTCGGTCGGCACCCCTGTGGTCATCACCCGCACCTGCGGCCTCGGCCCCGATGTGGCGCGCGCCGGGGCCGGCCGGTTGATCGACAGCCGGGTCGGCGAGGACGGGAAGAACGCGCTCAAGGTAGCCCGCGCGGTGCTGGAACTCCTCGAACCCGAGGCCAACGCCCGAGCCGGGAAGGCCGCTTGGGACCTGGTCCATGAGGACTTCACCATCGAGGTCGTGGCCCGGACCCTCCGGCGGACCTACGAGGACGTGGTCCGCCGGAAGGGCCGTTGAGGTCAAACGGTTTTTCCTTCACGGGACTTGAGCGCAATCTGCCAGCGGTAGAAACTCATCGCCAGCGCGAAGTCGAAGCCCGCCCGCCCGTCGAGGAAACCCCGCCGGTAGACATACATGTACACGAACGACACCAGGGGCTTGAAGGGCGCCTTGTGGAACAGCTGCCCCTGGCGCGACTTCACCCTCCGCACCTGCTCCTTGACCTCCGGGTGGTGCTCCAGCCAGGCCTCCCAGTCCGAGTACCGGTTGTGCCGCTCGAACCAGGCCGTGACCGGGTCGAGATCCTGATGCTCGATCGGATTGCGGAGCGAGCCGACCGACTCGGCGACCGGCTGGTAGTGACCCTCGACCTCCCCGATGCCCGGCGCATCGAGATCCCCCACCTCCGGGTACCGGCAGCGGGTGCGGTCGGTCAGCGACCGCTTGCGGATGGTGTATCCGTGCCGCAGCCGCTTCCCGGAGAACCAGTAACCCAGCGGTATGTCGTACGCCGCCGGCTTCGGTGCGCCGGGATCGGCGAAGATCTGCCGCAGTTCGGCCAGCAGACCGGGGCTGAGCCGCTCGTCCCCGTCGAGCAGCAGGATCCAGTCCAGGTCCGTGCGGACATGGTCCAGACACCACTGCTTCTTGCGCGGATGACCCCCGTCCCAGCTGTACGTGACCACCTCGGCCCCGCACTCCTCGGCGATCTTCGCCGTGTCGTCCGTGCTGTGCGAGTCGACGACGACGACCGCCTCGAAGTGCCCGAGTACCGACCTCACCGCCTCGGCGATGTTCAGCCCCTCGTTCTTCGTGGGGATCGCCACGGCTACCGGCAGCTTGCTCATTCGTGCTCTCCTTCGGGCAGCCAGGCGTAGCAGCCTGTGGAGGTGAAGATGCGGGCCGCCTTCGGGACGGTGATCTCGGCCCGCTTCCCGGAGGTGGAGGAGCCCGACACCAGGTTCCTGCCGTTCGCCCCGGTGATCTGCCAGGTGCAGCTCTCGGTGGGAGTGACGTCGCGGTAGCGGCCTGGCCGGATCTGTTCGCCCTTGTACGTGCCGTCCGCGTACCCCTTCGAGGCCTCCCGTACCAGCTCCTTGTGCTGGGTGCAGAGGTGCTCGACTGCGGGTTCCGCGTCGGCGATCTCGCCCGTCACGAGCGCGCCCACCGCCGTGTCCCGGTCGACCTTCACGAGGTACGTCAGCTTGTCGCAGATCTCCTGACCGGTCTGGAGCACGGCCGCCGGATCCATGCCCTCGGGCACCCGGTCGACCAGGTACTTCTTCTGCTTCTTGTTGAAGGAGCCGGTGGCCGGGGTGAGTTCGTCGGTGGGCAGCTTCGGTGGTTCGCTCGTCCGCGGAGCCGAAGGGCCACTGGACGCGAGGGCGCCCGGCCCGGCCGAGGGGGCGGTGACAGCAGCCGGGGTGGCCGATGGCCCGGTACCGCTCGCCGTTTCATGCCCGTCGGGTGACGAGCCGCAGGCGGCCAGCGCCGCCGTCAGTACGACGACGGCGGCGCCGGCCCGGAACGAATACCTCATCCACCTGTCCTCAGGGCGTAGTGGGCACTGACCTGCGAACTGCTCAGCGCGGTCGGGTAGACGGCGGTCTCGTCGATCTGTCCGGCGAAGAAGTTGCTCGTCGGCCGGTTCGGCCAGTTGTTCAGGTTGTCCCCGCCCACCCGCCAGTAGCCGCTGTAACTCTCGCTGCCGGTGTACAGGATGTTCGAGGCGCGGAGCTGCCCGTCCACGTAGAGCGCCATGCCACCGGTGCCCTGCGTGGCGACGACATGGTGCCAGGCGCCGTCGTTGTACGCAGCGGGCGTGGTGATGGTTCTGGTGCCGCCGCTGCGCACCCCGAAGATCAGCCGCCCGTCGTTGCGCATGTACACATGCTTGTCGTACTGGGTGCTGTTCTGCATGGTCACATTGCCGAAGCCGATGATCTTCCCTCCTCTGGTGGTCGTCGTCTTGATCCAGGTCTCCACGGAGAACCTGGTGGGCCGCGCATGGCGCGTGTTGCTGTACGCGTACTGGCTCGATCCGTTGAAGCCGATCGCGGTCGAGGCACCCGCCACAGCGGCCGGAGTCTGCCGGTAGGCAGGCGAGTTGCGCAGGAATCCGTTGTCCAGACCGCTGCTGGTGTCGGCCGCGAAGGTCGATGTGCCTTCGTCGTACCGCCAGTACAGCGAAGCGCCGTCGGCCAGCACCCTGGCGGGGTATTTCTCGGCTGCGGGCGCCACGGTGACGGACAGGGCGGGCGACTTGGCGCTGGTGTTGGTGCCGTCGCTCGCACTGATCCGGTACGAGTGGGTCTCACCCGCCGCCACGTCCGTATCGGTCCACCTCAGCTGAGGCCGGTCCCAGAAGAGCGAGTACCCCGTCGTGGTGTGCACCGGGGTGCTCGCACCGTCCTTGTAGATCCGGTACGTGAGCTCCCCGTCGTCGGCGTCGAAGCTCGTCTGCCAGTTGACCTCCACCTTGCCCGCGGCGACGGTTGACAGGCTGACGTTCGGCACCCACGGCGCCCCGGTGTCGGGACCGTCGGCGAACCGGGTCAGGCCCTGCTGGGCGGAGCCGTTGACGGTGGTGAACTCGCCGCCCACCCACAGATAGTGATGGCCGCCCTTGTCGGTCTGCGCCATCACCCGCGGTCCGACCGGCTCCCCGATGCCGTCGTTGGTGTCCGGGAACCAGGGGAGCAGCTTCGGGTCGTCGACGGACTGGGCCAGCAGATGCTTGCGCGGCTGGTCGGGGAACTCGCCCATGCTGGCGCAGTCGTGCGCGTGACTTCCGCTGTACAGAACGCCGTTGTGCACCAAAACGGCCTGGGTGGCACCCAGGCAGGTGTCCCGCCAGCGCTGCTCGAAGGTGCTGAGGTCCAGCGCGATCCGCCCGTCGAAGACACCGCCTCCGGTGCCCTCATTGGCGGTGTAGAAGCCGGTGGCGTCCGTGGTCAGGTCCTGCACCGTGGAGGTGTTCGGAATGAAGCCGGCCGGGTAGCTTTTGGCAACGGCCCCGGTGGTGGCGTCCACGACGGCCAGCGCGTGCGAAGTGGTGCCGTTGACCGTGAAGAAGTCACCGCCGATCAGCACGTGTTCGCCGTCGGGCGTCAGCTCCACGGCCCGGCCCACCTCGTCGGTGTTGGCCTTCCACGGCTTCAGCGCGGCGCCCGTGGTGACCGCGGCGAACTTGTTCCGGGTCTGCCCCGCCACAGTGTTGAAGTCACCGCCGAGATAGACGGTGTCGGCCGTGACGGCCAGGGCCCGTACCGTCGCGGAGACGGAGACCTTGAAGTCCTGGCGCGGAGTGCAGGTCGCGGTGTCGATCGCGGCGATATTGCTCACTCCGACGCCGCTCACCGCCCCGAACTGCCCACCGACGTACAGGGTCTTCTGGTCCGGGGAGAGTGCGAGAGCCCGTACGGTCGCCGTCCCCGACGAGAGCGTGAACGACAGGCTGCAGCCGGTCGGCGCACCGGTGGCCGCATCGAACGCGGCGAAGTTCACCGCGGGCTGTTCGGAGGTTCCGGCGGCGGCGTCCGGCGGCCGGACGGTGGAGAAGGTGCCGCCGGCGTAGACGACACCGGCGTTCGACGCGGCCATCGACCAGACGATGCCATTGGTCTGCCAGGTGGTGAGATCGTCCGCGGTCAGCGAGACCGGCGGAGTGAGAGCCGCGGCCGGGGAGCCCCCGGACGCGGCGGCGGTCAGGGCTCCGGCGAGCAGGCAGAGCGCGGCGGCCGCGGCCCGTGCCCGGCCGCCTCCGATGGGTCTGCGCCCCGTACTTCCGTTCATTATTCAGCTCCGAGGGTGAGAACGAGCTGCGGCCGGAAGGCCGCAAATCCTGCCCCGCCCGACCGGCGGCGGAGACTTGCCGTCCCGCCGCCGGTGAGGGCGAGTGAGTGGTCCGGGCCCAGGGGTCGGACCGGTGCGGGCGCGCTCGGGTCCACCGGGCAGCCGGCGGAGACGGAGGTTGCGCCCGTGATGGTCCCCGGCGCGGTCGTGGGTTGTGACGGCCGGGTGCTGTGGGGGAGCGCCGACCCGGTCCACATGTCTGTGACCGGCACGACGCCGTGTTCGTCGCATGTGTCCTGATATCTCATCGGTCCACCCGCACGGCCGCTCCGGCGAGTTGGTCGGACAGCTGGCGGATGTCCGCCTCAACCATGATCCTGGCGAGCTCCTGCGACTTCACAGCCGGTTTCCAGCCGAGCAGTTCCTCGGCCTTGGCGGCATCGCCGATCAGCGCGTCGACCTCGCTCGGGCGCTCATACTTGGCGTCGTAGCGGACGTGCTCCCGCCAGTCCAGGCCCGCGTGTGCGAAGGCGTACTCAAGGAACTGCCGGACGCTGACCCCCTCACCGGTGGCCACCACATAGTCGTCCGGGCTGTCGCACTGCAACATCCGCCACATCGCGTCGACGTACTCGGGGGCGTAGCCCCAGTCGCGCACGGCGTCGAGATTGCCCAGATGGAGATGGGTCTGCAGACCCGCCTTGATCCTGGCCACCCCACGCGTGATCTTCCGGGTCACGAACGTCTCGCCGCGGCGCGGCGACTCGTGGTTGAAGAGAATCCCGTTGACCGCGAACATCCCATAGGCCTCGCGGTAGTTGACGGTTGCCCAATACGAATAGACCTTGGCGACGCTGTACGGGCTCCGCGGATGGAACGGGGTCTTCTCGTTCTGTGGCGGTGGGGTCGCGCCGAACATCTCGGAGGAGGACGCCTGGTAGATACGGGTGTCGATACCGCTCGCGCGGACGGCCTCCAGCAGCCGGATGGTGCCGAGACCGGTGATGTCACCGGTGTACAGCGGAGCGTCGAACGAGACGCGGACATGCGACTGCGCACCCAGGTTGTAGACCTCGTCCGGCCGGATGTCGCGCAGCAGGTTCACCAGTGCCACCCCGTCGGCGAGATCGGCGTGATGCAGGACGAACGAACGGTCCTCTTCCTCGGGGCCCTGGTAGATGTGATCGATCCGCTCGGTGTTGAAGCTCGACGAGCGGCGTATCAGCCCGTGGACCGTGTATCCCTTGTCGAGCAGCAGCTCGGACAGGTACGAACCGTCCTGTCCGGTCACGCCGGTGATGAGCGCGGTCTTCGCCACGACTCCCCCCTCTGTGTTCGCCTGAAAGGCTGTTGGTTCCCACCGAAATATCAGGATTGAGCGATCTGCGGTAAAACGTCACCGTGGCCTGCGGCTGCTGGCACAATCCGAGCCATGACGACTGATCTCCCCGGACCTCCACCTGCCCAGGAATCCGTCCGCCCCCTCCTACGACCCGGCGCCCGCATATTCGTCGCGGGCCACCGCGGTCTGGTCGGATCGGCTGTGATGCGCCGCCTCACCGCCGACGGACATGAGGTGATCACCCGCGATCGTGACCACCTCGATCTGCGCGACGCCGCGCGGACCGAGTCATTTCTCCGAGAGGTCCGCCCGGACGCCGTGGTGCTGGCCGCCGCCAAGGTCGGCGGGATCATGGCCAACAACACGTATCCGGTGCAGTTTCTCGAGGACAATCTGCGTATCCAGCTGAGCGTCATCGCCGGAGCTCATGCCGCCGGGGTCGAGCGGCTTCTCTTTCTCGGTTCGTCCTGCATCTATCCCAGGCGCGCCGCGCAGCCGATTCCCGAAAGCGCCCTGCTCACCGGCCCGTTGGAGGCGACCAACGAGGCATACGCACTGGCCAAGATCGCCGGTATCGTGCAGACCCGGTCCTATCGCCGGCAGTACGGCGCCTCGTACATCAGCGCCATGCCCACCAACCTCTACGGCCCGGGCGACAACTTCGACCTGGAGAGCTCGCACGTACTGCCCGCGTTGATCCGCCGTTTCCACGAGGCGCGACGGGACGGCTCGCCCGCGGTCACACTCTGGGGCTCCGGTAGCCCCCGCCGAGAATTCCTGCACGTCGACGATCTGGCCGTCGCGTGCCTGCTGCTGCTGGAGCGCTACGACGGTGACGAGCCCGTCAACATCGGCTTTGGTCAGGATCTTCCGATCCATGAACTCGCCGCTCTTGTCAAGGATGTGACGGAATATCAGGGCTCTGTCGAATGGGACACGACGAAGCCCGACGGTACCCCGCGCAAGCTGCTCGACGTCTCCCGGCTCACCTCCCTCGGCTTCACACCGCGGATTCCGCTGCGCGACGGGATCGCCAGTACCTACGCATGGTGGCTGGAACAGCAGGCCATACAGGTCTGAGCGGACCCGAAGGGCTGTTGGGCACGGGCCGGTCGCCGCAGCGCGGCGGCCCCCCGTCCCTCCGGCCCCGCGCGGCCGGTGGTTGTGCACACGTCGCATCGACGGCCGCCGCTCTCAGTACGCCCCGCGGCCGTCGGTGACGGCGCGCAGCGTACGGGCCATGAGTCCCATGTCCGTGGCCACCGACCAATTGTCGACATACCACAGGTCGAGCGAAACGGTCTCCTGCCAGGACAGGTCCGAGCGCCCGCTGACCTGCCACAGGCCGGTCAGCCCCGGCCTGACCGCGAGTCGCCTCAGCTCGCGCTCGTCGTAGCGGGACACCTCCTCCGGCAGCGGAGGCCGTGGGCCGACCAGCGACATGTCGCCCCGGAGCACATTGAGCAGTTGCGGCAGCTCGTCGAGAGATGTCCGGCGCAGCAGACGGCCGATTCCGGTCACCCGGGGGTCGCGGCGCATCTTGAACATCGGACCGTCGTTCTCGTTCGCCGTGAGCAGCTGTGCCTTGTGGCTTTCGGCGTCCACCACCATGGTCCGGAATTTCCACATGGTGAACGGTCGGCTGTGCTGCCCGTGGCGGATCTGGCGGTGGAGGACCGGCCCGTCGGAGCCGAGACGCACCGCCGCCGCGATCAGGAGCAGCAGGGGTGCCAGAACCAGCAGGCCGAGAGCGGCGCCGGTACGGTCCACTACGGCCTTCACGACCATCTGCGGTCCCCGGCGCAGCGGCGGCGCGATGTGCAGCAGGGTCAGCCCGGCCGCGGCGGTCGGCCGTACCCGGCCGGCCGCGATGCCCGAGAGCCCCGACAGCACGGACAGCGGAAGCCCGCCGTCGTGCAGCCCCCAGGAAAGCCGGCGAAGCCGCTCCTCGGAGAGCTGCGGCCCGGGCACCACCAGAGCCAGGTCGGCGTCATGGGCGAAGGCTCCGCCCAGCACTGTCGACGCATCGTCGTCGGCCGGTGCCGGTGCGAGCCGCCCCGGCACCTGAACCTCGCACTCCAGCGGCGCGGTCCCCACCGGTATGGCGGCCACGACCGCGTACGGGTGGTCCGCACGGGAACCGAGCAACTGCACCGCGCGTTCCACCCCAGGAGCCTCGCCGACCACCAGTACCCGCCGGACCGTACGCTGCCGCCGACCCGGCCACGGCAACCGCCGCACCCCCCACATGGCAATGCCCACCAGCAGGCCGGGCAGCAGGGCCACGACCGCCGTCGCAGCATCGGCCCAATCGCCCGTCACGGTCTGCAGTACGGCGAGTACGCCGATGAGCAGCAGCCAGTCGCCGGTCGTCCTCAGTGCCCCCGGCGCGTGGTCCGAAGCCCGGTCCGCGTACCGGCCGCGCGCGGCCCGCACACCCGACCACACCAGCGCGGCCACGACCGAGGCGACCGCGGCTCGCGACTGGCCTCCGGCCCGCAGGACGAGCCACGCCGGAATGCCGAGGCCGAGGAGTTCGGCCCCGATGACAACCAGCAGACGCCGGCCCGTTCTTCTCTTCGCCCCAACCGGTCGTCCCGAACGTTCGCGCTGTACGGTCGGTGCCCTCCACAGATCGTCGAGTTCCTTGCTGTGAGGCCGATTTGGAGCAGTCCGTGGACGAGACGTTTCCGCCAGTCCCACAGGTCCTGATCTGTCCGAATCGGGTAGCTCGACATGCCCCATGAACCCCCCAGTCACAGTTGCATCGCCATAAACGGGACGCATCCGCCGATCCCGTGGACTGACGGATGCGCCCTCGCTCGGTGCACGATATCCACACACGTGCCATTTTGCTGGAGTTCCAGTGAAGTTCAGACATGCACACTGACTCGGAACTCGTCCCGTTCCGTGCTGGATCTCTTGGTCTGTGGGTGACTGTTCGCATTTGGAGGGTGCCGGAATCGGATGGTGTGCGGACATGTACGTCACCGGTTGCGTGGGTTCGCCAGCAGGTTCGTCCGGGAGGATGCGGCGTCGGGATACGACGCCCGGCCATGAGTGGGAGTGGGGACGTGCGGTGACTCCCGCGGGGAAGAACTGGGCCGGAAACACCACGTTCGGGGCGCGGCGCCTGCGTGTGCCCCGTTCCGAGGCCGAGCTGCGGGAGACCGCGGCCGGCTCGGCCGCGGTACACGCGCTCGGCACCCGGCGGGGAGTATCTCGCGTTGCGGCGCCTCGGGCGGTTCCACCCGCGCCCGTTGCAGCTCACCTCACGGCGTGCCCGTGAGGCGAGCTGTTGCAGAGCGGTGAGCAGTCCCTCGGCGCTCGCCGAACGGCCAGGACGATGCCGGTTCATGGGCCGCTCCGCACTCGGTGGAAGTGACTTACCGCATCCTAATTCGGCGGTGTGATCCCCGCAGGACGAGCCGGAACGCGCGAACGGGCCCGGCCGGGTGGATCCTGGTGGCAGGACCGCGTCGTGGCGGCGCGCCGGGGCCGGGCGCGGTCGCAGGAGGTGCGCGATGACTCGCACGCTGGAGTGGAAGGTCCGCGTCGGCCTGTCCGAGGAGGACGGTACGACCAGGGCGGAGGCGGTGCTGGACACCGGCTCCGAAAAGCTCGTCGGACACGGGGTCGCCCGCTGCAACCCGCAGGACGTGGACATTCCCGCCATCGGAGACGAACTCGCGGCGAGCCGCGCCATGAAGGACCTTGCCGCGCAGTTGATGAGGGCCGCCGACCAGGACCTGGAAACGGTCGGAGCCGGACCCGCGAGCGGGCCCGTCGCACCACCGTACGCGTGGTCCGACACCACGGCCTGAGCCCTGGGGAGGGCATATGACCCGCATCTCGATGACGGTGGACGGCAAGCGGTACGAGGACGAGGTCGAGCCCGGCCTTCTACTGGGCCCGGCGCCTTTTCTCGATCTATCCGCGGTCCTCCTGTCCGCGGTCCTCGTGGCGAGGGGAGCATGAGCCGTGCCCACCGCAGCCGCAGCCGCCGCCGGGCTCACCCCGGCGTTGCGTGCGGCCGGAGCCGTCACCGGCCCTGACCGCACCCAGATATTTCTGTGCGCGTTCGGCGGCCTGCTGCGCCCCGCACTCCGCTCCGACGTCTGCTGGGCGGGCCGGCTCGCCCTGTACGGCAGCCAGGACGATCTGGAACGGTACGACCGCGTATTCGCCGCCCGGGTGCGAGGGGCGGCGGCCGATGCGTGAGATCCTCCCGGCGCTCAGCCGCTGGTACACGGCCGGGGAGCCGTTCGGGCTCGCAACCGTCGTCGCGGTCAGCCGCAGCGCACCGCGCGGCCCCGGCGCGGCGATGGCCGTGGGCCCGGACGACGAGGTCGTGGGCAGCGTCTCCGGCGGCTGTGTCGAGGGCGCGGTGTTCGAACTGGCCAAGGAGGTCGTGGAAACGGGCCGGGCCCGGCTCCAGACCTTCGGTTACAGCGACGAGGACGCCTTCGCCGTCGGCCTCACCTGCGGGGGCGAGATCACACTCCTCGTACGCCCGGTGACGGCGGTGTACGACACCTCCTTCGGCGAGGTCGCCGCATCGGTCGCCGGACACCGCCCGGTGGTGGTCGCCACCGTGACCGACGGCCCCGCCCCGCGCGGCGCCGCCCTCGCAGTCTGGCCGGACACCGTCTCCGGTTCCCTGGGCGCGAGCGGCCTCGATGCCGCCGTCACCGCCGACGCACGAGGAGAACTCGCCCAAGGAGCAACCGGCTTGCGGCACTACGGCCCCAACGGCGAACGGCGCGAGGACGACGTCACCGTATTCCTCCAGTCGTTCGCCCCGCCGCCCCGGATGCTGGTCTTCGGCGCGATCGACTTCGCTGCGGCGGTGGCAAGGATCGGTGCGTTCCTCGGCTACCGCGTCACCGTCTGCGACGCCCGCCCCGCCTTCGCCGACCCCCGACGCTTCCCGGACGGTGCGGAGGTGGTCGTCGACTGGCCGCACCGGTATCTGCGCGACACGGAGATCGATGGGCGGACCGTGATGTGCGTACTCACCCACGACCCGAAGTTCGACGTCCCTCTGCTGGAGGTGGCCTTGCGTACCCCGGCCGCGTACATCGGGGTGATGGGCAGCCGCCGGACCCACGAGGACCGCCTGGCCCGGCTGCGTGAGACCGGTCTCGGCGAAGCGGAACTGGCGCGACTGCGCTCTCCCATCGGCCTCGACCTCGGCGCGCGTACCCCCGAGGAGGTGGCCGTGTCGATCGCGGCGGAGATCGTCGCACTGCGCTGGGGCGGCACCGGTAGCCCGCTCGCGGACACGGCCGGGGCGATCCACCGGCCGCGGCTCGAGTCCATCTGACCGAGGGATCCGTATCAGGAGCAGACCGTGCCGTGCAGCTGCAGAACTCATTCACCGTGCCCGTCCCGGTCGACGAGGCCCGGCGGGCGCTCCTCGACATCGATGCGACTCGCACTGCATGCCGGGCGCGACCGTGGAGGAGCCGCAGCCGCAGTCGTTGCCGCTGCGCCGGAGCGTGCCAGGTGCCGCGGGGCAGGCGGGACTTTCGAAACACGCCCTGGATGCGCCGGGGCAGCTTGCTCGGGCGCGGGAAGCGCAGCGGCTTCGCCTCCAGCACCTGACGGGGCCGCGGCTCCATGGGAGCCGGCCCGACGCCCACCGCACCGGATACGCGGTACGACGACGGGCGGGAGGGCCCCTCTTCGGCCTCTGCCCGCCCGTACCGCCCACCGGGGGAGCGGCGGTGGTGACTGCCCTCAGCCGGTCCCGCCGAAGTGCCGCTCCACGATCGCCGCGGTGTCGGTGCCGCGCGGCAGGATGCCGTACTGGTGGCCACGGGCCTCGCCGATCCGGGCGGCGACGAACGCCTCGGCCGAAGCCGCGGGAGCGTGACGCAGCATCAGCGAGGACTGGAGGGCCAGCGCCATGCCCTCGACCGTCGCCCGGGCGCGGGTCTGTGCGGCGAACGGGTCGCGCAGGTCCTCGGCCAGGTCCTGGCGTACCCGACGGATGTGCGCGTCCAGTACGGAACTGGCACCGGCCGTGGTCTCCAGTTCGGCCCAGTACGCGTCCAGCGACTGCGGGGTCCTGGCGATGCCCCGCAGGACATCAAGGGCGATGACGTTTCCGGAGCCCTCCCACACCGCCATCACCGGCTGCTCGCGGTAGCGCCGGGCCAGCGGCCAGTCCTCGGTGTAGCCGTTGCCGCCCAGGCACTCCAGCGCCTCGTAGGCGTGGTGCGGGCCGCGCTTGCAGATCCAGTACTTGGACACCGCGGTGGCCAGTCGCCGGAACATCGCCTCGGACTCGCCGCTGTCGCTCTCGTACGCATGGGCCAGGCGCAGTGAGGTCCAGGTCGCTGCCTCCGTCTCCAGCGCCAGATCGGCGAGGACCGCTGTCATGGCCGGCTGGTCGACCAGCCGGGCACCGAACGCGCTGCGGTGCTGCGCGTGCCAGATCGCCTCGGACACCGACTGGCGCATACCCGCGGTGGTACCGAGCACGCAGTCGAGCCGGGTGTGGTTGACCATCTCGATGATGGTGGGGACACCGCGGCCGGGCTCGCCGACCCGTACGGCCCAGGTGCCGTCGAACTCCACCTCGGAGGAGGCGTTCGACTTGTTGCCCAGCTTGTTCTTCAGCCGCTGGACACGGACGGTGTTACGGGTGCCGTCGGCCAGTACCCGCGGTACCAGGAAGCAGGTGAGCCCGGCCTCGGCCTGGGCCAGGACGAGGAAGGCGTCCGACTGCGGGGCCGAGAAGAACCACTTGTGGCCGGTCAGCAGATGGACCCGCCCCTCGGGGTCGGAGGCCAGCGGGACGGCTCGCGTGGTGTTGGCGCGGACGTCGGAGCCGCCCTGCTTCTCCGTCATCCCCATGCCGAACGTCAGCCCGGACTTGCTGCCCGGAGCGATCAGCCGGGGGTCGTACGAGCGGCTGAGCAGGCCCGGCAGCCAGTCCCGTCCCACGTCCGGATCGCGCTGGAGGACCGGGACCACGGCATGTGACATGGACATCGGGCAGGCATGGCCGGGCTCGATCTGGGCGAACAGCATGAACGACGCCGCCCGCGCGACCGCCGCTCCGGGCTTCGGGTCGGCCCAGCCCGCGGTGTGCGTGCCATGACGCACCGCCGCGCCGATGACCTCGTGGTAAGCGGGGTGGAAGTCGATCTCGTCGACGCGGTTGCCGTAACGGTCATGGGTGCGCAGGACGGGCGGGAAGGCGTGGGCGAGCTCCGCACTGGTCTGGAACCGCTCGGAGCCGACCAGGGTTCCGATGTCGTGCAGCTCCGGCTCGTGCCAGGCAGCGCCGAAGGTACGGACGGCCTGGGTGAGCGGCAGATTGGTGCCGTACTCGTCGAGGCCGGTCCGGGGCGGCACCTGGTTGGTGACCTCGTGGGTGGGGTGCGGCGCGGGGGCCCCGGGCCGAAGTCCGGTCCGGTGCGGTGTGACGATCATCGCGGGTTCCTGTTCCGGTCGATGGGCGGGGGAGCGGGTGCGGGTGGTGTGCGGCTCTCGGTCAGGTGCCGTCGGCTCCTACCGCTCTCAGACACAGCGTGGTGATGCCCTCCACGACCGGTCCCGGGTCGGTCCGCTCGCCGACCGGCGACAGCGGGCCGAGCAGCGCCTCGCCGACTGCCCCGATCACGGCGGCGGCCGACAGTTGTGCGTTCTGCGGGGGTAGATCACCTGCGGCGATACCTGCGGCGATGGCCGACTCGGCGAGGGCGTGATAGCCGCGCCGGTAGGTCAGTCGCTCCTGCTCGACGAGCGGATCGACCGGTTCGGCCAGCAATGCCCAGGCCGTACGGGGGGTGCGCAGCGCACGGTACGAGAAGACCTCGACCAGGGCGCGCAGCTGCTCGACGGCCCCGCTCCGCGCCCGCACGGCCTCCTGCACCGCGCTGAGCTCATGACCTGCGACATGGCGGAAGACCGCGGCGAGCAGCTCCTGCTTGGAGGAGAAGTGGTTGTAGACGCTTCCGGTGGCGACGCCGGCCCGGTCGGCGAGCGCGGAGATGCTGGCCGCCGCGTATCCGCCCTCGGCCAGCAGGTGCCGTGCGGCGTCCAGCAGCCGTTCACGGTGAGCGATCCGGGTCGCCTCCGTGCGGGCGGTGGGTCGATAGGCCATGATGCTCTGAACCTCGATTCATATCTTCCATTGCCACTCAACCACCGTTGTTCGCCCGGTGCAACGGTTCGCGGCAGAACTGTCTTTCTCCTTTTCGTGGGTAAGGGAACGGGGTTCAGGCTGTGCGCGCGGAGGCTGTTACGGATTTCGCGGGCCGCTCGCGTGGGGTGCGCGTGGGTGTGAGCCGGGTGCTTGGTGCCACCGCGGAGTGCATGGGTGCGGTGTCGCGCGGATGGGTGCAGCCGACAGGGGTTGACAGGTACTGCAGGCGCGCGCCGGCCGCGCCGGCCTGGAGCACCGACTGATAGCCGGTGGGTGCACCGTTGCGGTACCCGTGGTTGGTGACCCGGGCGTCCAGCCGCAGCTGGACCGGGTTCAGTGAGCGCGGGGTGCGCGGCAGCCGGGGGCCGGGGGGCGGGGCTCGCGATCCATCACGCGCCGCCCCGCGGGGTGGGCGGATGCGCGGCGGGCGGGCCGGGTTCGTCGACCGGGCGGACGATCTGCGTCAGCTCCGCGTCCGCCGCGTCGGCCGGGTCCGGCTGCCGCTCCCCGGCCGTCGGCCCGGGAGCGACGACCTGCGTCGCATCCGCTTCGACCGGCTCCGCCGGTGCGTTCGCCGGGGCGCTGCTCGGTCGGCCCGGTCCGGCCGAGGCCGTGCAGGTGCTCAGCCGCGTCCCGTCGCAGTACACCCAGCGCTCGTGTTCGGCGTCGTACAGCCATACCGCCTGGCCGTCCACGACCATGCCCACCCGCAGCCCCTGCGTACGGCGGCGGAACGTCTCCCCGTCGATACGCTCATCGGCCAGTTCCTCCGCGGCGCGTCGGTACTGGGCCAGGGACTCCTGGATCCGGGCCAGCAGCGGGCGCGGGTCCGCCGTGCGCGCGAGGGGCTGCCCGGCCAGTGGCGGCCCGTGCGGTACGGAGACGAGCAGGCGGCCGTCGACCCAGGCCGACCAGCCGTTGGCGCACAGGATCTGCCCCCAGTCGCCGCGCCGGTCGATGAGCTGGACCGGGAGCAGCGGGTCGAGCGGATCCGTGGGGCGGGACACGTCCGGCGCCTCCCATGCGGGCAGACCGCCTCGGGGGACGACATGGGTCGGGCGGAACTCCGGAGTCACCATGGGCGTCTGCCTCCGCTGCTTCCGCATGACGGCGGGTTCATGCCGGCGCGACAGCCGGGCGACCGCGAATCCGGCAGCCGGTCGCACACCTCCGTGCTGAGCACACTGTGGGTGACGACGATGACCGTTCGCCCCTCGTCGGCGAGGCCGCGCAGCACATGTGTGGCGGAGCGGTCCATGCCCGGGTCGAGCCCGGACGTCGGCTCGTGGAGAAAGAGCAGCGACGGTTGCGTCAGCAGTTCCGGCGCGACACTCACCCGCTTGCGCTGGCCTCCCGACAGGCTGTGGATCGGCTGATCGGCGCGCTGTTCGAGGCCCAGCTCGCGTATGACTTCGGGCGCGGTCGGCGCAACAGGCCGTTCTCCCATGCCCAAATTCTAGCGATGCGTGCCGTTATATGCCCGAAATGTCGGGCTGAACGGATCCCGCTCAGCCGGTCCGCAGACCGCTGTTGCTGCCGCTGCCCACGCCGGCCCAACAGCCGGGGAGGCCGGTCCCACGGGCACGGGCAGGGACACGGTGATAATCACGCCCCCGACCTAGCTGGTCGGTGACCACCACAACCACTCCGTCCACAGCCATGACGCCGAGTACACCTTCTCCCAACTTGCCTCGGCAGGACAGGATTTCGTTCTCGATTGGATGGTCTTCATTGAGCAAAGCAGCATCGGCCACGCCGAGCTCGGCGCGGCTCAGGAACACCGGGAGATCATCGAGGCGCGCCGGGAACAAGCGAGGTCGATCTCCTCACCCGCTTCGAGGAAGCCTTCGACGGCAAGCTGCGCGGTGCACCGCCGGTGCCCAGCCGCACCCCGACGGCCGGTCTTCGTGGACATCGTGCGCTGAGCCCGCCGAATGACCACAGCCGCCCCGGACCTGTCTCGTCGGACCGGCCCGGGGCGGCTGTGGCCGTGCTCAGGCGTCCAGCGCCGCGGAGACCACGGCCTTGGCCTCCTCCTGCACCCGGCCGAGATGGCCGGTGCCCAGGAACGACTCGGCGTAGATCTTGTAGACGTCCTCGGTGCCCGAGGGGCGGGCGGCGAACCAGGCGTTCTCGGTGGTCACCTTGATGCCGCCGATCGGTGCGCCGTTGCCGGGTGCCTCTGTGAGCACGGCCGTGACCGGTTCTCCGGCCAGGGTGTCGGCCGTGACCTGCTCGGGGGAGAGGCGCCCGAGAACCGCCTTCTGCTCGCGGTCGGCAGGAGCGTCGATCCGGGCGTATGCCGGTTCGCCGAACCGGGCGGTGAGCGCGGTGTAGTGCTCCGACGGGGACTCGCCCGTCACCGCGAGGATCTCGGCGGCGAGCAGCGCCAGGACGATGCCGTCCTTGTCGGTCGTCCACACCGCTCCGTCACGGCGCAGGAACGAGGCCCCGGCGGACTCCTCGCCGCCGAACCCGAGCGATCCGTCGACCAGTCCGTCCACGAACCACTTGAAGCCGACCGGTACCTCGACCAGTTCACGGCCGAGATCGGCGGCGACCCGGTCGATCATTCCCGAGGAGACCAGCGTCTTGCCGATGCCTGCGGCGGCCGGCCACTGCTCGCGGTGGGCGTACAGGTAGTTGATGGCGACGGCGAGATAGTGATTCGGGTTCATCAGCCCGGCGTCGGGGGTGACGATGCCGTGCCGGTCGGCGTCGGCGTCGTTCCCGGTCGCGATCCGGTAGCGGTCGCGCTGCCCGATCAGCGAGGCCATCGCGTACGGCGAGGAGCAGTCCATCCGGATCTTCCCGTCCCAGTCCAGCGTCATGAACCGCCAGGTGGGGTCGGTCAGGGGATTGACCACGGTCAGATCGAGCCGGTGCTGCTCGGCGATACGGCCCCAGTACGCGACCGACGCGCCGCCCAGCGGGTCGGCACCGATCCGTACCCCGGCCGAGCGGATCGCGTCCAGGTCGAGCACGGACGGCAGGTCCGCCACATAGCTGCCGAGGAAGTCGTACGTCCCGGTGGTCGACGCCGCCCGTGCGCGGGCGTAGGGCAGCCGACGCACGTCCTTCATACCGGCCGCGATGATCTCGTTGGCCCGCTCCTGAATCCAGCCGGTGGCCTCGGATCCGGCCGGGCCGCCGTTCGGCGGGTTGTACTTGAACCCGCCGTCACCGGGCGGGTTGTGGGACGGAGTGACCACCACCCCGTCGGCGAGGTTGGACGTCCGGTCCCGGTTGTGGGTGAGGATGGCGTGCGACACCGCCGGGGTCGGGGTGTAGCCGTCGGCCGGATCGATGAGCACGGTCACGTCGTTGGCGGCGAACACCTCTATGGCGGTGGCCCGGGCCGGTTCCGACAGCGCATGGGTGTCGGCGCCGAGGAAGAGCGGCCCGCTCGTGCCCTGCTGTGCCCGGTACTCGCTGATGGCCTGGCTGGTGGCGGCGATGTGGTCCTCGTTGAACGCGGTGGCCGTGGACGATCCGCGATGACCGGAGGTACCGAACGCGACCCGCTGGTCAGGCTCAGCCGGATCCGGATGCAGTGTGTAATACGCGGTCACCAGCCGGGCCACGTCCGTAAGATCCTCCGGCCGGGCCGGCTGTCCAGCTCGTTCGTGCGGCATCTGCCCACTCCTCCGTATCGGTCGGTCGTTGTGATCTTCCCCTCCGCCATCTTCGCGGGTGGTCGTCATCGGCCCGCGACTGCCCCGCCGTGGACCCGGCCGGCGCGGTGGGGAGGGCCGGCCCGAACGAACAGCGCCAATTCAGTGGAGGCGCCGACGGGCCCTGGCATAGGTTCGTCCACGAGGAAGAGCAGCCCACCGCGGAGTGCGACATGTGGCGGTTCCGACCGGAGGGGAAGAGACGAGATGGCACCGAACGAGTACGCAGCGGCTGACCGCATCCTGCTGCGAGAGGCCGCCGCCGAGGACGCGGAGCGGCTCACCCGGCTCTTCCTCGACTCCCGCGCCGCGGCCATGCCGTACCTGCCGAAGGTGCACAGCGACGAGGACACGCTCGCCTGGATGACTCATGTCGTCCTGCCCACAACGACGGTGTGGATCGCCGGGACCGGGACCGGGGAGGTGCTGGGGTTCGTCTCCCTCGACGGAACCGAGCTGGAACACCTGTATCTGCGACCCGATGTACGGCGCCGGGGCATCGGGTCGCTGCTCCTGGCCAAGGCGCGCGAGATCGCCCCCGACGAGCTCACCCTGTACGTCTTCCAGCGCAACACCGACGCCAGGGCCTTCTACGAGCGGTACGGATTCACCGCGGTCGGGTTCGACGACGGCAGCCGCAACGAGGAGAAGGAGCCGGACGTCGCATACAGGTGGACCGCGAACGGCTGATGGTGTCCGCCGTCCGGTACGAAGGCGCTGGAACATCTGCGTCACGGCTCAATCCGTGCGGTGGGTCCCCGGCAGGATCGCGGGGGGACGAGGGCTGCGGCACAGTGGGCATATGGACGATCTGAATGCCCTCGCCGACGAGCATCTGGCAGCGGCCCGCGCCTCCGCACACGGCCGCAGCGCCCACCGCCTGCTGCATGAGGAAGCCCTGCGCCAGACCGTCATCGCCCTCACCGCGGGCTCGGCCCTCGACGAACACAACGCACCCGCCGCGGCCTCACTCCAGGTGCTCCGCGGCAGGGTCCGCCTCACGGCGGCCTCGGGTGATGTGGAGCTGAGCGCCGGAGGACTCCACCCGATCCCGCAGGAACGGCACGGGCTGCTCGCGCTGGAGGACGCCGTGGTGCTGCTGACGGCCGTCAACGACTGACGGCGACAGCCCCGCGACGTGCGGCGGAGGCCATCCTGAGGCGCTCCAGGACCCACAGCACGAGGCTTCCGGCGGCCAGCGAACCGCCCAGCACGCAGATGCCGCTCCAGCCCGCCCGCGACCAGACCACCGAAGCGAGTGCGGCTCCGGCCGCCCCGCCCGTGAAGAAGAGCGTCATGAATCCGGAGTTGATCCGGTTGCGGGCCTCCGGGCGGAGTGCGTAGATCACGTTCTGACTGCTGTTGAGCCCCGCCTGCTGGGCGATGTTCAGCGAGACCACCCCGACCGCCAGCCAGAGCAGCGAGGTCTCGCCGGCCAGCAGCGGCAGCCAGGAGAGGGTGAGGAGCGCGGCCGCCGTCCCCGACACCGCCTGCACCCGGCCGCGGTCGCTCAACCGGGCCGCGAAGTTCATGCCCACCACACCGATGACGCCCACCAGACCGAAAAGTCCGATGGCGGCCGCGCTCCAGCCGAAGGGCGGACTGGTCAGCAGAAAAGTCAACGCGGTCAGCTGCACGCTGTACGAGGCCATGGAGAACGCGCCGATGGCTGCCCGCCAGCGCAGCAGGGGCTCCTGCCGCAGCAGGGACAGCGTGGAGCGCAGAAGCCCGGTGTACGACATGGGCGCCGCTTCGTGCGACCGGGGCAGCCGGGGGAGCCGGTTGTGCAGAAGTATCGCCATGACGGCCATGAGCAGCGCGTTCACCCAGTACGCGGTCCGCCAGCCGCCGAGCTCGGACAGTGCGCCGGAGGCCAGCCGTCCGAACAGCCCGCCGAGTAGAACACCGGACATGACGACACCGACGATCCTGCCCCGTTCGGCCGGAGCCGCGAGGGTCGCCGCGAACGGCACCACGACCTGTGCCCCGACGGAGGTCAGCGCGGTGAGCAGGGTCCCGACGATCAGCAGCGGGCCGGTCGGGGCCGCGGCTGTCACCAGGAGAAAGAAGGCGGTGAGCGCGAACAGGCTCACGGCGAGCCGCCGTCGTTCCATGACGTCCCCGAGGGGAACGAGCAGGATCAGGCCCAGCGCGTACCCGGCCTGGGCAGCGGTCACGATCAGCCCCGCCGCGGTGACACCTATGTGCAGATCCTGCTCGATGACGTCCAGCAGCGGCTGCGCGAAATAGTTTCCGGCGGCCGACAGCCCGGCAGCGAGGGCCATCAGCAGGACCAGGCCGCGCCCGAGCGCGGGCGAATCGGGGAGGGTGTGCGGGACAGCCCGGTGTCGGGTCCCGTGTGTGGAATGAGCCATGCCTCTCAGCGTCGGGGATCCACCATCCATGAGTCCAACACATGTTTTTCATTCCATCGATCGTGGTTCACGATGGATGGATGGAACTTCAGCAGATGCGGTACGTCGTCGCGGTGGCGGAACTGGGGAACTTCACACGCGCCGCGAAGAGGTGCCTGGTCGTCCAGTCCGCGTTGAGCCATCAGATCGCCCGGCTGGAGAAGGAGCTGGGGGCCCGGCTCTTCGACCGCACCAGCCGTCAGGTGCGACTCACCGCAGCGGGCGAAGCGTTCCTGCCGGAGGCCAGGCAGGCGCTGGACGCGGCGGAGCGGGCCCGTGCCGAGGTCGCCGCCACGGCGGGGGAGGTGCGCGGCCGCCTGGCGGTCGGTGCCATTCCGACCGTTGCCGCGGTCGACATCCCGGCCGCGCTGCGGGCGTTTCACCTCCGCTACCCGAAGGTGCACATCGTCCTGCGGGACGGGGCGAGCAAGGACCTGGTCCAGGACGTGCGGGACGGCACGCTCGACGTGGCGTTCCTGGGCGTGCTGCCGAGCTACCGGCCGAAGGGTGTGAGCGATCACGAACTCGCCACGGGCGAACTGGTCGCCGTCGTCGCCCCCACCCACCCACTGGCCGGGGAGACGCAAGTGGGTCTGGAACGGCTGGCGAAGGAGATGTTCGTCGATCACCCCGACGGCACCGCGGCCCGGGCGCAGTCGGAGGAGGCGTTCGCGGCGATGGGGCTCACCCGCGAGGTGGCGTTCGAGGTCAGCGGCGCCGACTTCATCGTCCGGCTGGTCCGCAGCGGGCTCGGCGTCGCCATGCTGCCGGCCGCCTTCGCGGCGGAACTGACCGGCGTACATGTGCTGTCCGTCCGCGATGCACCCGCCCGCACGGAGCGGCTGGTCTGGAGCCGATTTCGCCCCACGCCCGCTGCTGCGGCTTTCCTGACCGGACTCGGTGTCGACGCCGGCTGACGGCCTCGTTCAGTCCTCGGGCCGGGCCCGACGGCAACGCCACAGGAGTCCTGCTCGGCCTTGTTCTCCGCGCGGTCGGCGGTGGCGTGGTACGCCGCCGCGTCGTCGACGGGCTCGCCCTTCTCGGCCTGGGCCCGCAGGTGGTGGGCCGTCAGCAGCCGGGTCGGCCGTCCTCGTCGGCAGCGCTCCGTACCGGCCGGCGGACGACGATCCCGGATCGATCAGCCATGGCATCAGCATCACATGCGCGCCCTCAGCTGAAGCGCTCGCCGAGCGCGGAAGCGAGCCGGCGCGGAGGTCCTCGACCGGACCGGGATCCGGACCGGGCGTGTTCGCCCCGGCCGTGCGCGGGCGGGCGGATCGAGGCGCTCGTCGACGGCCGGCCGGTCATCGATGTGACCGATACCCGCTGTGGACGCGGCAGGATCGGGCTCAATGTGTTCGGAGGCCGCACCGCCTACCAGGACACCTTCGTCACCGCACTCCAGGAGACCCCACCCATATGCTTGACAGAATCGACCTGCTGGTCATCGGTGAATGCGTCGCCGACATCGTCCGGCTGCCGGGTTCGGCCGACCAGGTCCACCCGGGAGGCAGCCCGGCCAACGTCGCGTACGGTCTGGCCCGGCTAGGGCACGGCGCCGCCCTGTTCACCCAGCTCGGCCCGGACGACCACGGGCGGCTGATCAGGGACCACCTGTCCGGCGCCGGGGTCGAGGTCCGCACGGACGGTGCCACGTCCCCCACCCCGTCCGCCGCCGTGACCCTGGACGGCAGCGGCCGGGCCGCGTACATCTTCGAGATCACCTGGACAGTCGAGCCGGTCTTCCTGGACCGGCCGCCCCGCCATGTCCACACCGGCTCCATCGCGACGGTGATGGAACCTGGTGCGACCACCGTCCTCGCCGCCGTCGAGTCGCTGCGGACGTCCGCGACCGTCAGTTACGACCCCAATGTGCGGCCCGAGTTGATGGGGGACCACGACGCAGCCGTTCGGAAGGTGGAGCGCTGTGTCGCGCTCAGTGATGTGGCCAAGGCCAGCGACGAGGACCTGGAGTGGCTGTATCCGGACCAGGAGCCCGGGGAGGTCGCCGAGCGGTGGCTCGCCACCGGCCCGGCCGTCGTCCTCGTCACCCGGGGAGGCGACGGTGCCCTGGCCGTCCTGCCCGACGGGCAGGTGACGGTCGACGCGCTGCCCACTGCCGTCGTCGACACGGTGGGGGCGGGCGATGCCTTCATGTCGGGCACCCTGCACGCCCTCGCCTCGCACGGGCTGCTCGGCGCGGACGGCCGCGAACGGCTGCGCTCGCTGGACCGGGCCACCGTGACCGATGTCCTGCGTCACGCCGCGGCCTCCGCAGCCGTGACCGTCGCACGAGCCGGTGCCAACCCGCCGGACGGGCCGGAGTTGAAGGCGGCACTCGCCCGGGGCTGAACACGACGGTGCCGCCAACCCCTCGCGGGAACGGTGGCACCGTCGTGTCGTCGGCGCGGCGTCAACTGACCGGGACGGCGCGTCCTTCCGCGCTCGGCGAGCGCCAGGGCCTTCAGCAGCCGGCGAGCGCTCGGCCTGTGTCACCAGCCCTGCGCCGCGTGCGTCCCACCGGACCGCACGCGGAATCCGCTGAGCAACCGGATGGTGAAGTCCTGACTCACCGATGGCGTCACCGGAGTCCCTCCGTATGCTGGGCAATGACGCCGGGAGATGGTAGGAAGCGTCCACTACCCGTTCATTGCCCGGGCGCCGCCAGGTGCGTGCTGCCGTCGTCGTCGAGGAACTCGATGACGGCGAGGCCGAACAGCGCGCACAGCGCGATCCACACGGTGACCAGACCCGTCGGCCGGTCCCACACCACCAGGACCGCCGCGGCCACCACGACCACCGTCCAGTTCAGCCAGTGCCTGGCGCGGTGCACCCACCCGCCGACCGGGCCGCCGGTGACACCGGCCGCGTCCCGTACGGCACCGATGCCGCCGCTCCACATCGCCTGGACGTGGGCCGCGGCGCGGCCGTCACCGGTGAGCCATGCGGCGAGGGCCACCACGATGCCGAGCGTGACGACCAGTCGGACCAGGGTGCGCACGTGGCCTGCCAGGGCGTCGAAGACGGAACCGGCCGCCGGCTGCGACACCCCGGGCGGAAGACTGTCGAGATAGAACGCGCGGCCCACCCACACGGCCAGCCCGAGCACCGCGGCACCCGCCGCGACCGAGAGCGCCGTCATGACCAGTGCGCGACGGCGACGCACCGCGAGAAGCACTCCGCCCGCGGCCGACACCAGCGTGACCAACGGCAGCCAGAAGCCGATGATCTGGAGGGCGCGGAGCCACTTCTGGGTCTTGCCGACCGAGGCGGAAGTCAGCACCGTGAAGTCGGTGTGGAGCTCCGGGATCTTCGCGGCGATCGTCACCCCCCGGTCGACGAGGCGTTGCTTGACCCGGTCGATGACCGGTGCGAGGTCGATGGTGACGGTGTCGTCGGTGAGCTCGACCGCCCCGCCGCCGCTCCCGGTCAGTGCCTTCATCGCTGCGGACTGGGCGGTCCGGTTGAGGTCGGTCCAGATCGTCTCGAAGGCGTCGCTGGTGACGAACTTCTCCACGGTCCCGTGCACGAAGTCCGTAACTCCCGTGGTGAGGAGGGCGCTCAGCGGTGAGAGCGCCTCGTCGACGACCGGCCGGTCCGCAGGGGCGACGTCGGCCAGCAGCGCCTTCATATCGAGGTGTTTCATGACGGCGTCGGTGACGCGATGGGTCACCGCGGACTGCACATCGGGATCGGATGCGAGCGGCGCCATCATCGCCACATAGTTGTCGGTGTCGCCGATCTCGTTCTTCGCCCAGGTGGACACGATGCTCAGCGGCGTGAGGACGACCGCGACGAGGATGAGCAGCGCGGCGAAGAACGAACGGGCCCGCGGCCGGTGCCGAGCCGGGGCATGGGCCTCCAGCACCGCCACCCTGGCGCGCAGCGCCTCCAGTTCCGCGCCCGCTTCCGGGGGCTTCGACCGGTTACCGTCCGCTTCCATGTCCCCAGGGGATGCCCTGCCGGTGCGCACAGCGCGGCGGACTGCTGCGGACGGGTGAACGCGGTCACCGGACGCGCGGCGCGGGTCGGTCCACCCGGCCCATCGGTGACCCGTTCGGCTCAGGGACCGCATCCTTGCCGGGGCTACTGCCGTTCGACAACCGGTAGGCGTGATCGATTACGGAGAAAGGGCCGAACATGGGGCGGGCCGACATGGGCGTCGCGGTGACGGGAGTAGGGGTGGTGACTCCCGCAGGCACGGACGAGCACACCTTCTGGGCGGGACTGTGCTCCGGTGTGTCCGTGGCCCGGAGCTGCGAGGAACTGGCCGGGCTGCCGGTCGACTTCGCCTGTCCGGTGGACGGGATCGACCTGGACGAGGCCGTCGGCGGACGCTCGGTGTGGCGGATGGCACGGTTCGTGAAGATGGCGCTGGTCGCCGCCCGTCAGGCGGTGGCGGACGCCGGGCTGTCACCGGAGCGGTGGGACGGCGACCGGGTGGGCGTGGTGCTGGGCGTCGGTGTGGGCGGGGTGTCGGTGCTCGTCGACAATCTGCGCAGGCTGGACGAGGGCGGAGCCGAGGCGGTGTCGCCGCTCCTGGTCCCGATGATGATGCCCAACGCCGCCGCCGGGGAGGTGGCCATCGCCCTGCGGGCCCACGGCCCCAGTCTGGCACCGGCTACGGCGTGTGCGTCCGGGGCGACCGCGATCGCCGTGGCCCGTGATCTGCTGACCAGCGGCCGGTGCGATGTGGTGGTGGCAGGTGGCGCGGAGTCCGTACTGACTCCGCTGGTGGTCAGTGCCTTCGCGGGAATGGGAGCGCTCTCCCTGCGTACCGGCGATCCGGCGGGCGCGTCGCGGCCGTTCGCCGCGGACCGGGACGGGTTCGTGATCGGTGAGGGGGCCGCCGTGCTCGTGCTGGAGCGGGCGCTCGATGCGCACGCCCGTGGCGGACGGGCACGCGCGCTGCTGACCGGTGCGGGCTCCGGCACCGATGCCCACCACCCCACGGCCCCGGACCCGGGCGGTGCCGGTGCGCGCAGGGCCGTGGAGGCGGCGCTGCACGAGGCGGACTGGGCGGCCCACGAGGTCGACCACATCAATGCGCACGGCACATCGACCCCGTTGAACGACGCGATGGAGACCGAGCTCATCTCGGGGATGTTCCCCCACCGTCCGTCGGTGACCGCCCCGAAGGGTGTGCTCGGGCACACCCTCGCCGCGTCCGGGGCGATCGAAGCGGTGGCCACCGTACTGACGCTGGAGCACGGTCTCGTCCCGCCGATCGCCAACCTGGACGCCCTGCCGGACGGGTTCGACCTCGACTGTGTGGTCAAGGAGCCGCGCACGCAGCACGTCGAGCGGGCGCTCAGCCACTCCTTCGGCTTCGGCGGTCACAACGTCGCGCTCGCCTTCCAACGCGTCGAAGCGGACGGCCCAGCGCAGCTGGCCCCCGGTGTCCTCGCCGTTCGCTGATCGTTCTTCTCTCATGACCGCAATGATCGACAGCCCCTCCACCGAACGGTCCGTGGAACTTCTCACCGGTGTGCTCTTCGGCGACAACTTCCGCCGGGAGCACGGCTTCTGGCAGCGGCTGATCAGCACAGAACCGTTCCGCCGCCCCGACCGCCCCACTTCCGACGAGCGCCTGCACCTCGCGTACGAGCGGCTGCGGATCCTCAACGAATGCCTCGACAGCGGCGCCCGGCTCGCCGCCGACCCACGTGCCCTCGCGGCCCTGCACGAATGGCTCGGCCCGGTCGACCCGGCCCTCACCACGGTGGCGGGCATCCACTACAACCTCTTTCTCGGCAGCCTCATCGACCACGACGGCGACAGCCACCGCGATCTGTCGGGTTTTCTCCGGCTGCGGAGCATCGGCACCTTTCTCTGTACAGAGGTGGCGCACGGCAACGACGCGGCGGCTGTCGAGACCACAGCCTCCTACGACCGCGAACGCGACGGGTTTGTGCTGCACACGCCGCATGCCGGCGCCCAGAAATTCATGCCCAACACCAGTCCGGCCGGAGGCCCCAAGACCGGTCTCGTGGCCGCGCGTCTGCTCGCCGACGGCGCCGATCACGGGGTCTTCCTCTTCCTCGTACCGCTCACCGATGCCGTACGGGCCCTGCCCGGTGTACGGGTCCGCCGACTTCCCGCACGCATGGGAAGCCCGGTGGACCACTGCCTGACCTCCTTCGACCAGGTCTTCGTGGGGCGCGACGCGCTGCTCGGCGGGGACCACGGACGGATCGGAGACGACGGTGCGTTCAGCAGCACCATCGGTAACCGCAGGCGCCGCCTTCTCGCGTCGATCGGGCGCGTCACCTCCGGCAAGATCTCGATGAGCGCCTGTGCGGTCGGCTCCGCGCGCGCGACGCTGGCCGTCGCGGTCCGATACGGCGGTCACCGGTACATCTCCGGACCCCGCGGCTCGTGGCAGGTACCGGTGATCGCCCACCGCAGCCATCACGGCCCCCTCGCCCTGGCCATGGCCACCGTCTTCGCGATGAGTCTGCTGCACCGCAGGGCCCTGGACCGCTGGGAGAGGCGGGAGGACGGCTCGGGTGCGGGCCGTCAGGAGGCGGAGCGGCTGGTCGCGGTCGCCAAGGGGTGGATCACCTGGCAGGCCAGGTCCGTGATCGTCGAATGCCGTGAACGGTGCGGTGCCCAGGCACTTCTGGAGAACAATGGCATGAGCGACCTCATCACCGGGGTGGAGGGCGCCATCACCGCCGAGGGCGACAACCTGGCCATTCACGCCAAGGCCGCCGCGGAAATGCTCTTCGCCACCGAACCGGCCGGGTACGACGCCTCCGGCGGCGAATCCGGTGATCTCACCGACCCCGGTCTCCTCGTCCGGCTCCTGGCGGCCGTGGAGCAGATCTGGTTCGCCCGTGCCCGGGATCGGATGGGCCGCGCACCGCACGGCGATCCGCTGGAGCGGTGGAACGCCGCAGCCGGTCCCGCCCTGCGCGGCGTCGAGGCCCACGCCCACCGGCAGGCGGCCGAGGCGTACACGGACGCAGTGGCCGGTCTGCCGGACGGGCCCGCCCGTGAGCGACTGGCCGAGCTGCAGCGGCTGTTCGCACTCGACCGGATCGCCCGCAACTGCGGTGATCTGCTGGCCGCAGGGCAGTTGACGGCAGACCAGGTAAACAGTCTGCCGGACGCCGTGGAACAGCTGATCACCGCCGTGGCCCCTCATCTGCCCGCCCTCGTCGACTCCTTCGCACTGCCGCGGGAACTGCTCGCCGACTGGCCCATCGCGGGGGTCGACTACGTCGATGCGTACGACGATCCGGCGGCCGCCTGGCAGACGGACGGGGGCCGGGCGACCGTTGCGGGAAAGAGGTGAGGGCTGTGACAAGGGCGGCAACAGCCGTACGGACCCGGCGGGTGCGGGAGGCGGCCGGGGCCCTCGGTGTCCGTGCCGTGCTGCTGGCCTTCTGGGGTACGGCAGCCGTCCTGGCCCGGTGGTGCACAGAGCCGCACCAGGGCGGTGGCGAATCGGTTCGCCACAAGGCGTAACTGGAGGCACGCCACCCAGTTGATTCGGCGTCGGGACCGTCCCCGCACCGTCGCCGACAGACGTACCCAGTAATGGAGAGGAAGCTCATGAGTACGATTCATCCCAAGATCACCGAGGTTCTGACACACACCTTCAAAGTGCCCGCCGCCGAGATCCGCCCGGACTCCACGATGGACAGCCTGGAGATGGACTCCCTGGCCGTTGCCGAGTTCGCCGTCCTCGTCAGGGAGACGGTGGGCGGCGACGGGGGCTTCGACAAGCTCCCCAAGGACGCCACCCTGGCCGACATCACGCGGTTCATCGACGTGACAGCCGGCAGAGGGGCACTGGTGGGCGGCGAGGCACCGATGAGCAACGCCCGATGAACGAGCGAGCCATCGCCGTCACCGGCCTGG
This sequence comes from Streptomyces sp. NPDC002958, assembly GCF_055563255.1. Lineage (NCBI taxonomy): Bacteria > Bacillati > Actinomycetota > Actinomycetes > Kitasatosporales > Streptomycetaceae > Streptomyces > Streptomyces sp. NPDC002958. Next base: position 42,187 of record NZ_JBVHDS010000015.1, read on the forward strand.
GAATGATCACCCCGGTCGGCAACGACACCGAATCCACCTGGAAGGGTGTGTGCGCCGGAGTCTCGCCGGCCCGCACCGTCGCGGAGCTCGAAGGATGCGCGATCGACTTCGCCTGCATGGTCGACGGAATCGACCTGGACGCGGCGATCGGCGGCCGTACGTCCTTCCGGATGGGGAAGTACGTCAAGTTCGCCGTTCTCGCCGCCCGGGAGGCGGTCGCCGACGCCGGGCTCGAACCGGGGCAGTGGGACGGCAGCCGGGTCGCGGTGGTCGTCGGCACCAGCAGCGGAGGTTCCGCCTCGCTGACCGAGCAGGCCGTCGTGCTCGACCGGCTCGGACCGGATGCCACCTCACCGTCGGGCATTCTGCTCACCATTCCGAACATGCCCGCGGCCGAGATCGCCATCCAGCTGCGGGCCACCGGTCCCAGTCTGGCGCCGTGCACCGCCTGTTCGTCCGGTGTCACCGCGCTGTCCGTCGCCCGCGATCTGCTGGTCACCGGGCAGTGCGACATCGCGATCGCCGGAGCCACCGAGTCGATCGTGTACCCGGTCGCCATGGCCGGGTTCGCCAGGTCCGGAGCCGGGGCCCGGACGGACGGCGACCCGGCCCTGCTGTGCCGGCCCTTCGCGGCCGACCGTGCCGGGCTGGTCATGGGCGAGGGCGCCGCCGTCATGGTGCTGGAACGGGCGGACGCCGCCGCAGCCCGGGGCGCCGTGCCACGGGCCCTGCTCGCGGGCACCGGCGCCACCACCGACGCCCACCACCCCACCAGCCCGCACCCGTCCGGCGCGGTCGCCCAGGCAGCGGTCGAGGCCGCACTGCGCGACGCGGGCTGGGCGGCCGAGGACGTCGAGCACGTCAACGCACACGGCACGGCGACACCGAGCAACGACGCCACCGAGGCCGCCCTCATCGGCCGGGTATACCCGCACCGGCCGCCCGTCACCGCCCCGAAGGGCGTACTGGGGCACTGCATGGGGGCGGCCGGAGCGATCGAGGCAGGGCTGACCGTCCTGACGCTCCAACGCGGAGTCGTACCGCCGATCGCGAACCTGGACGCCCCGGCGCCCGAGTTCGACATCAACTGCGTGACCGGGCAACCGCTGCGGAAGCCCATCCGGCGCGCCGTCAGCCACTCCTTCGGCTTCGGCGGACACAACGCCGTGATCGCTCTTCAGCGTCCGTAGGCATCAGGCAGGTGGTGCGACGGGACACAGCCCGGCGTACCACCGGCCCACCGCCCGCGAGCTGCGCAGAGGCTCGTGATAGCTTGCCGGAGCCAGTCGAACTCCACGTAGGGGTCAGGGAATCCGGTGAGAATCCGGAACTGACGCGCAGCGGTGAGGGGGACGGGCGGGGCCACGGCCACTGGGACCACCCTCGGGTGTCCTGGGAAGGCGTCCCGTCCGTAGGAACCCGAGTCCGAAGACCTGCTGGCACCTGCGACCCGGTACCGGGCGCAGGAATTCGTACAGCGGGCTCCGCGCATGAGCCCAGAGACGCAGAGGGACTTTGTGCCGTCCATAGCCAGCCCCGTCCGCACCATGGCCCTGTTCTCGGCGGGACTCGTTTTGCTGACCGCTTGCGGGGGCGGAACGAACAGATCCGCCGCGAAGTCCGGCCCCGCCGACGGATACCCGGTCACGCTGAAGAACTGCGGACGCACCGTCACCGTCGAAGCCGCACCGCACCACGCCGTCTCGGTCGACCAGGGATCGACGGAGATCCTCCTCTCCCTCGGCCTCGCCGACCGGATGGCCGCCACCTCGACCTGGACCGACCCGGTGATGAAGGGCCTGGAGAAGGCCAACGCCGAGGTGCCCAGGATCGCGGACAACCGGCCGTCGTCGGAAAAGGTCCTCGACCAGGAACCCGACTTCATCAGCGCGTCGTTCGAGTCGACACTCGCCAAGGGCGGCGTCGCACCCCGCGAACAGTTCGAGGAACTCGGCGTCCCCACCTATGTCTCGCCCGCCGACTGCACCGGCAAGGACAACAGCGGCGGCGGCGACGGGGCCCGCACGGCGCCACTGACCATGGACAGCGTCTACGGCGAAGTGCGCGACCTGGCCAGGGTGTTCGGTGTGCAAAAACGCGGCGAGACGCTCGTGGCGCAGCTGCGGGCCCGGGTGAAGAAGGCGACCGAGGGCGTCGACGCCTCTGATGCCACCCTCCTCTACTGGTTCTCCGACTCAAACGCCCCGTACCTGGCCGGCTGCTGCGGAGCACCCGGCATCATCACCAGGGAACTCGGCGCGAAGAACGTCTTCGACGACACCCATGAGGAATGGCCCCAGATCAGCTGGGAAACCGTCGCCGACCGCAACCCCGACGTCCTGGTCATCGGCGATTTGACCCGTAAGGCACAGACCGCCGAGAGCGCCGCGAAGAAGATCGAGTTCCTGGAGTCCAACCCCGTCACGAAGAACATGGACGCTGTCAGGCACAAGCGGTACGTCCTGCTGAGCGGCCAGGCCATGAACCCGTCCATCCGGACGGTCGAGGGTGTGGAACGCGTCGCCGCCGGGCTGCGCACGTTCGGTCTCACGGGGTGACGGACACCGAACGGGCCACGGCCGTGGACGTACCGCGGGCCTCCGAGGCGTCCGCGCGCCGTGGGAAGGGGGTGCGGAAGCTGCGCGGCGGGGCCCTGTGGCTCTGCGGCATCGCGCTGCTCGTGCTGTCCGTCGCGGTCGCCGTCACCGTCGGCCCCGCCCGGATCTCCGTGGCCGACGTCTGGTCCACAGTCGCCTCCCACCTCGGCTGGGGCCGGTCACGGCTCACCCCGATCCGGGACGGCATCATCTGGAACCTGCGTATGCCGCGCACCCTGTTCGCCGCGGTGTGCGGTGCCGGGCTCGCGGTGTGCGGCACCGTCATGCAGTCCCTGCTCCGCAACCCGCTCGCCGACCCGTTCGTCCTCGGTGTCTCCTCCGGCGCGTCCACCGGCGCGGTCGTGGTCGTCGTCCTCGGGGTCGGCGGGGGAGCGGTCTCGATCTCGACCGGCGCGTTCATCGGCGCACTGTGCTCGTTCGCCCTCGTCCTGCTGCTGAGTCACACCCTGGGCGGCACGACCGACCGGGTCGTCCTCTCCGGTGTCGCGGCCATGCAGTTGTTCTCCGCGCTCACTTCCTTCGTCGTGATGACCTCCGCCGATGCCGAGCAGGCCCGCGGGGTGCTGTTCTGGCTGCTCGGCTCGCTCAGCGGGGTCGGCTGGACCGATGTGTGGATCTGCTCCGTCGTTCTCGTCGTGACGCTGCTGATCTGCCTCGGCCATGCCCGTACGCTCGACGCCTTCGCGTTCGGCCAGGACGCCGCCGCCACGCTCGGCGTCCATGTCGCACGCACCCGGCTCGTGTTGCTCTGCACGACCGCGCTGCTGACCGCCGTCCTCGTCAGCGCGGCCGGCGCCATCGGCTTCGTCGGCCTGGTGCTGCCGCACGCCGCCCGGGCGCTCGCCGGCTCCGGACACCGGCGGCTGCTGCCGGTCACCGCACTGGCCGGGGCTGTGTTCCTGGTCTGGGTCGACACCCTGGCCAGGACGGTACTCGACCCGCAGGAGGTGCCCGTGGGCGTTGTCACCGCACTCATCGGCGTACCCGCGTTCGTCCTGGTCCTGTACCGCACCCGGAGGATCACATGACGGGTGGAGCCACCGAGGGGCTGCGTGCCGAACGGGTCAGCCGGGAGGCGGGCGGCCGTCTCATCCTCGACGGGGTCCGTCTCGCCCCGCCGCCCGGCGCAACCGTCGGGCTGCTCGGGCCGAACGGCTCCGGCAAGTCCACCCTGTTGCGGGTGCTTGCGGGAGTCCTCGTCCCGGAGACGGGCGTGGTCACCCTCGACGGCCGCCGACTCGACGAGATCGGCCGCAGGGCCGTGGCCCAGCGGGTCGCCGTGGTCGACCAGCATGCCGTCACCCAGGTCGAGTTGAGCGTGCTGGACGTGGTACGCCTCGGGCGCGTCCCGCACCGCAGGGCCTGGTCGGCGCCCGGCCGGGCGGATGACGACGCGGTGCGCGAAGCGCTGGAGCGGACCGGTCTCGCCGACCGAGGCGACCAGTCCTGGCACACCCTCTCCGGAGGCGAGCGGCAACGTGTCCAGATCGCGCGCGCACTGGCCCAGCAGCCGCGTGAACTGCTGCTCGACGAGCCGACGAACCACCTCGACATCCAGCACCAGCTGGAACTGCTGGCGCTCATCACCTCGCTGCCCCTCACCGGGGTGATCGCTCTGCACGACCTCAATCTGGCCGCGATGTTCTGCGATCGGATCGTCGTCATGAAGGAGGGGCGGGTGGTGGCCGCCGGGACTCCGTCGGAAGTGATCACCGAGCGGCTCATCGCCGATGTCTACCGCGTCAGGGCGCGGGTCACCCCGGACGGCCCCGACGGGCGGCCGTCGGTGCGCTTCCTGCCGGAGCGGCCGTTGGGGCCGACGTGGCGGACAGGGCCGACGGTGCAGGAGGGGAACGTGCGGCCGTAGCGGCGGGTGCCCTGGCCGTGACGGTGCCTGCACGGCGAGCGGCCCGGTTCTCGACGCCGAGAGGGCGGACCCTGGTGCAACACGGGTCCACCCCTCACTCGCGGTCTCGGCGCGGCTGTCCGCCGCGGTGCGCGGGGGTCAGCCGCGGCGTCCCTGGCCGAAATCGCCACCCATGTCCTTGCCACCCATGTCCTTGCCACCGGTGTTCTTGCCGTCTGTGTAGTCGATCTGCTCCTTGCGGAGGTCGGCGGAGACCTCCTTCTGCTCGGTCACCTTCTTGGTCTCCATCCGCACCCGCTCGATGGGCACAGTCTCCTTGCGCGTGGTGGTGCGCTCGGCGTGCAGGGTGACCTCGACATCCTGCTCACGGATGTGGGCAGGCCCCGTCGCCCTGTTGCCGGGCTGCAGCGGTTCACGGATCACACGTACCTCTTCGTGAGACACCGGCACCGTCCTGGTGACGTGCTCGGTGACGACGTACTTGTGCAGGCGTGCCTTGCCGCTTACGTACTCCTCGGTGCCGACGTGCAGTTGCTCCTCGGAGCGGATCATCTCCTCCTTGCCGCCCAGGTCGGCGGCGGACCGCTCGGAGCCTGCCCCGGCACCGACGAGGGGACGGGCCGTGCCCGCCGTCTCGGTGTCGCGGTGCCTGCCGGTGCCCGTACCGGAGGGAGAGGTGCCGGCCATGGTCGGCTTGTCGCTCCCGGTGGTGCGCCCGGTGCCGGCCGCGCCCATGGCCGTGGTGTCGGTCCCGGACGCCTGCGTGGTTCCCGTGTCCGACCGGCCGCCGAGCCTTGCGGTGGTGTTCCTGGCAAGGCCGTAGTGGCGGTAGAGCTCTTCCTCCTCAGCCACGGACAGATGCGCGTCCGCGTCCACCCGGGGGGCTTCCTTGACGCGGTTCTTGGGATGCGAGATGTGCAGGTCGGAGCCCACACGACGGGCCCCGGCAAGAGGAACGAAACTCTCCTTCATGCCGAACAGGCCGGTCTTCACCGTGATCCAGTCCGGGCGGCCGGTGTTGTCGTCGATATACACCCGGCCCACACTGCCGATCTTCTCGCCCGCGGTGTCGTACACCGTCAGGCCGTCCAGCTCTCCGGAATCCGTGAAACCGTCAGCGGCTCCCATGGCCGATTCCTCCTCGCCCGGGCGCGTCCTGTGGCTGGGGCCATCAGGGGAGGCGCGTCCGATTTCCATGGCGCCTCACCCGGATGGACGCTGCAACCTCCCCGCATCTGGAGGTCGGCCGCCATGTGCGCGGCGCTTCGGCGGTGGCAGCCCGTCACGGCGGTGCGCACACCGCTCTTCCGTTAGGCCATTCGGGTGAGGCGTGGAAGGTATGCGCTCGGAATTCGGACACGAGAACCGGGGCTGAGCGGCCGAAGGGCGCGACACTGGTTCGACATGACCAGGCCGGCCGGGGCCGCCGCTGCCCCGGCCCCACTCTCGCTCGGCCACGGACCGCACTACTGCCGGGGCGTGCCGCTCGCCCGGATGGAGGCCACGATCGCCCTGGAGCAGCTGTTCACCCGCTTCCCGGGGCTGGACCTCGCCGTCCCCGGGACCGCGCTGCCCCACCGTGCGGGCTTCGTCGGCAACAGCGCGACGACGCTTCGGGTACGGCTTCGGCCCTGCTGTCCACCACCGGGGGAACGGAACTGCTCCGCGGCACCGCTCCGGGTCGCCGAATCCCCGGCGCATATGATCGACCGGCCGACTGCTGAACTCGTCCTGCCGTGCCACCGGGGGTGCCCATCCGTTCCGTACGCGTCCGGCTGCCCGAGCAGCGCGGTGAACTGCTGACCCGGCACGAGGACGGTCTGGACCTCCACCATCTGGTGTGGCGACTCGGGCCGGGGTGGCGGGTGTGCAGCAGCGCCGTGCTCGGCGGGGGCATCGGTCCGCGTGCCTGGATCCTCAACGCCCAGGTGCCCGGCGGTTATCCACGTCTGGACCCCGACCACCACCTCGCCGAGATCGCCGCCGCGGAACACCTCACCGGACCCGGTGCCGGGCTGATGACGGCCGCCGATGTCACCGCGTACACCGCCGCGACCGACGAGGGGGTGACGGCGACCGCCACCTGCGGACTCGGTGTACGCGGCTGGGCCGCCGCCCCGGCCGGGGGAACCGAGGGACCGCCCCGGCCGGGCACGGTCAATATCGTCGTCACCCTGCCGGTGGCACTCTCCGACGCCGCACTCGTCAATGCGGTCGCCACGGCCACCGAGGCCAAGGTCCAGGCACTCCTGGACGCGGGTCTCGACTGCTCCGGCACGCCCACCGACGCTGTCTGTATCGCCGCCCCCTCCCCGGGACCCGCCCCCGGCGAACCCTTCGCGGGACCCCGTTCCCGCTGGGGTGCGCGACTCGCCAGGGCCGTGCACACTGCCGTCCGCGACGGTGCGCTGCGGCAGCACACGGACGTCGAGTCCGGCCCGCAGCAGATTCCGGGCCCATGCGAATCCCATGATTCCGGTACCGAGGACGGGCGCGGTGGCGAGGACATGATCGCCACCTACTACGCGGGCCGCGCCATGGAGAAGGGCGGCGACTGAGCCCCGGTCCGGCCGGCCGGACCGGGGTGCCGGAGCGATCCGGCCACATGGCTCGTCAGACGACCCGCACCTCGTGCCGTACCACGGCGTCGAACAGGTAGCCCTGCGTGTTGTGGGCGGCAACCTCCGGCTGGGTACGGCCCGTTCGGTCCGTGGCCCGCGCCAGCAGGACGGCCGGCCCGCGGTCTCTCGGCAGCCAGTCGGCCGACCAGCGGACCCAGCTCCCGATCCTCGGCTCGTCGCGCAGCCGTGCGCGCCGCCACCGGACGCCCCCGTCGGTGCTGACCTCGACCGTACGCACAGGTGCCCCGCCCGACCATGAGCGTCCCGTCAGCACATGGTGTTGTCGGGCGGGGAACGACGCACCGGGCGCCACCTCGAAGGCGCTCTTCAGCGTCGGCCGGGTCAGCGGAGCACTGCCCTCCGGCGGGTAGGCGGGGCCGAACAGCCGGTAGAGACTGGTGTTCCACGGGGAGAGCAGGGGCTCCGCGCTCACCTCGATGTCGCCGACCCACTTGATGTTCGCGATGCCGACCCAGGACGGCACGATCAGCCGCACCGGATGGCCGTGATCGGGCGGCAGCGGCTCCCCGTTCATCTCGTACGCGAGCAGTACGTCGTCCAGCGCCTTCGTCACCGGCAGCGGTCTGCGCACCCGGCCCAGATTGATCCCGTCGCTGATCACGTCGTCGTCCAGACCGCGTGGCAGCACATCCACCGCGTCCGTGCCGAGTCCCGCACTGCGCAGCACATCGGCGAGCCGCACCCCGCGCCAGCGGGCCGTGCCGATCGCGCCAAGGGTCCAGGCGGTGCCACTGACCTGCTGGTTCTGCTGGGTCGTGTAGAAGCTGCGGGCGTTGCCCGCGCACTCGACGAACGCGGTACGGGTGACCGAAGGCAGCGCCCGCAGCTCGTCGTACGTGAACTCCACGGCCGGGCCCCTCAGACCGCTGCCCCAGACGGTGAGCTTCCAGTGCGCCGCGGCGATCCGCGGGGTGCCGGTGTGATTGCGTACGAAGAAACGGTCGGCCGGTGTGAGCAGCCCGGTCTGGCGCAACGCCGCGAAGTTCGTCTCGGCGTTGGTGCCGCGCACGGTGAACACGTCGGGCGGCAGCGGCTTTACGATCCCCGGCGCGGGTGAGGCCGCGGTGGCCGCCGCGTGCGCGGGAGCGGCGAGCCCGGCCAGAGGCCCGGACGCCGCGGCGGCCGTCACCAGTTTCAGCAGATCACGGCGCTCGATACCGGCAGACCGTGCGGCACCGCGCGACCACTGGCGCAGCCGCATCCCGTCGTACGCGGCCTCGGACGGTGGAATGGATCTCATGAACGACTCCAGAGGGCGAGGTCAGAGGGACAGTGGTGGTGAATCAGGGGCCCGGGACGTCGGGCCGAGCGGACAGCAGCTCCCGTACCAGGGCCCCGACCTGACGCGTCTCGATCAGGAACCCGTCGTGCCATGGACAGACTCCACGGCCCTGAGCCGGTCCGTACCCGGCAGCAGCGACGCCAACCCTGCCTGCTGCGACGGGGGATGGAGCCGGTCGGAGTCGACGCCCGCGATCAGTGCGGGCATCCGCGCACGGCGCAGCGCCTGCCTGCCGCCCATCGATCCACCGATCAGCGCAGCCCACCGCTCGATGGACAGCGCCTCGCGGGCTGCGGAGCGGCCGGCGAGGGCACCCGATGTCATTCGGCCGCCATGTATGAGCACGATTGCCGGGCAGACGAGTGAGGGGGACACAGGTCGACGTATCAGCCCAAGACCGTGTCCACCCAGGTCACTCATCGACGAACATCCCGCTGCGGAGCTTGCGCAGAATCCTGCTGATCAGCCGCGACACGTGCATCTGCGAGATGCCGAGCTCCGCGCCGATCTGGGACTGGGTCATCTCCCGGCCGAAACGCAGGTCGATGATGCGACGCTCACGTTCGTCGAGATCGCCCAGCAGCGGTGCGAGCGTGTGCAGATTCTCGACCGTCTCCATGGCGGGATCGGGTCCGCCCAGGACATCGGCGAAGGTGCGCCCCGGTGCGTTGCGCCGACCCGTGTCCGCCGTGTCGGCCGGCATGTCCAGTGACCCTGCCGTGTACCCATTGGCCGCCACGATGCCCTCGGAGACCTCGTCCTCGCTGAGCCCCAGCTGTTCGGCGAGCTCGGGAACGGTGGGGGCGCGGTCGAGCTCCGTGGCCAGGGACTCCTTGGTCCTGGCGATGTCGACCCGCAACTCCTGCAGCCGGCGCGGGACATGCACCGCCCAGCTGGTGTCGCGGAAGAACCGTTTTATCTCGCCGGTGATGTACGGGACCGCGAAGGAGGTGAACTCGACCTCGCGGGAGAGATCGAACCGGTCGATGGCCTTGATCAGCCCGATGGTGCCGACCTGGACTATGTCCTCCATGTCGCCGCCGCTCCGGTTCCGGAACCGTCCGGCGGCGAACCGGACGAGGGAGAGGTTCATCTCGATGAGGGTGCTGCGCGCGTACTGATGGGCGGGGGTTCCCTCCTCCAGGACCTGGAGCCGGTCGAAGAACAGCCGGGACAGTGCGCGCGCATCCGCCGGGGCGACCTTTCCCGCGTCCTCGATCCACGGCAGGTCGCCGGTGTCGGCCGGCACGCCTGTCGGTGTCGACCGTGCACTCTCCGCTCGCTCCGCATCGGCGGTCCGCGCAGTGTGCGCCGTCATCTCGTCACGCTCCCCGGGTCGTAGGTGAGGTGTATGCGTCTGCCCCCGGAGGAAGCTCCCATGCGGAAAAGCGGAAGTTGATCAGGTTGCACGGCACGAATGGCCGGGAATTGTTGTGGCCCTCCGTCATATCGGCGCAGGCGAGACACACCGGACAGCGGAACCGCCCCACCGGTACGGGGGAGCCCGGTGGGGCGGTTGCCTTCAGACTGCCACAGCCGACGGCACATCGGGGGCCGACCGGCCTGTATCCAGCGGTAGTTGAGTCGAAATCGACGGTGGTTCGACCACGGGGCGGAACCCGGACGCCTCAGCCGTGCGAGTAGCCGATGGCGATCTCCGGCCGCAGCAGCGGCCGACGGAGTAGATCTGTGCAGCTGGTGTCCAGCACATCGGCAATCCGTATCTGCACATCGACGGTCGGATTGGCTTCGGCGCGTTCGAGCTGGGACAGCGGCCCCTTGCTGATACCGGTCGCCACGACAGTTCGCGCAGGCTCCGACCACGGGCCCGGCCGAATGCGGTTGAGATTTCCGGCCAATGCCGTCCGCGCGCCGTCCACGGCGGACTGCTGTGCCTCCGGTGGACGCGGGGATGTGGGCAGACCGACCGTGACGTGGACCGATCGCCCGGGAACGGACGAGGCTGCTCGAACTCCTCGTGAACAAGATCGTGGATCCGGTCACGGGCGGCGTCCGCGGACAATGCGGCCAGACGAACACTTCACCGGCCCGGGAATAGGTGCACGGAAAAAGACCTTCCTGCTGCTGTGGCGATCGGTGACCGGCCGGACCGCAGGCGCCATGGACCATCCCGTGCCGTGAACCGGCGGTGCCACGAACAGGAGAGAGGGAGCTCATGCCCAAGGCGTACGTGTTCACCCGCAACGGCGGACCGGAGGTGGAGGCCCTCATTGAGCAGGACGCGCCGGTGCCGGGCCCCGGCGAGCTCCTCGTCGCCGTCCGGGCGGCCGGAGTGAACCCGGTCGACTGGAAGCTGCGCACGGGGTACATCAGGCCTGGCAGTGAGCCGCAGCCGTTCCCCACCGTCTTCGGCAGCGAAGCCGCCGGAGTCGTCGAGGGCGTGGGCCCGGGTGTCGAAGGATTCGCGGTCGGGGACGAGGTCTTCGGCAACTCGGTGACCGGCGGGTACGCCGAGTACACGCTGCTGCCCGTCGCTGTGACCGCGCACAGGCCCGCCGGTCTGTCGTTCACCGACGCGGCCGTGCTGCCGGTCGCGGCGGCCACCGCGTACGACGGCGTGCGCCAGCTCGGTACCGCCCCCGGCTCGACGCTGCTGATCACCGGTGCCGGAGGCGGTGTCGGAACCATCGCGGCACAGCTCGCACGGAATGCCGGTGTCCATGTCATCGGCGCCGCGAGCGCGGCCAAGAAGGACTTCGTCGAGTCCCTCGGCGCGGTGCACGTCGCATCCGGTCCGGGTCTCGCCGACCGGGTGCGGGCAGCGGCTCCCGACGGCATCGACGCGGTCTTCGACCTGGTCGGCGGCGACACCCTGAGGTCCGTGGCCCCGCTGCTCGCGGCCCCGGCCGCACTGATCAGCGCCGGCGGCAAGCCACTGGCGGAGGAACTCGGCGGGGCTGCAGTCGCTCGGGCCCGCACCGCGGTCGTCCTCGACGAGGTGGCGAACCTCGTCGTCACCGGAGCCCTGCGGACACATGTGACCCGGACGTTCCCGCTCGCCGAGGCGGGAGAAGCGCTGCGCGCCGTGGAGAGCGGACATGCGCGCGGGAAGATCGTGATCGAGGTGACCGCATGAGCGCGCCGCAGGCCCCTGCTGCCGCTGACGCGCACCCGCTGGACGACCCGGTCCGCGCCGCGCTGACCGGCCCGCACGCCCACTTCGCCGAGCGCCGCGGCCGTGTCCTGCGCTACCCGGCGGACGTGGCCCCCTGGGTCGCGATCCCGGACGCGCCGGAGGCTGAGGACTGGGCCGACGCCGCAGCGCTCGCCGGACCCGGTGGCGCCGTCACCATCACCGCCTTCCGTGAACCGCCGCCGGACGGCTGGATGATCACCTTCCACGCCGAGGGCGTCCAGCTCGTCGACGCCGGGATCGCGGCGGCCCCGTTTCCGGAGGCCGTACGGCTCGGACCCGCCGATGTGCCCGAGATGCTCGACCTGGTCGCCCGCACCCGCCCGGGGCCGTTCCTGCCCCGTACGGTCGAAATCGGCACCTACCTCGGCGTACGGCGCGAAGGGGCGCTCGTCGCGATGGCGGGCGAACGTCTGCACCCACCCGGCTGGAGCGAGATCAGCGGCGTCTGCACGGATGAGTCCGTGCGCGGGCAGGGGCTCGGCAGCGCGCTCGTCCTCGCCGTCGCCCACGAGATCAAGGACCGCGGCGAAACACCGTTCCTGCACGCTTCCGCCTCCAACACCAACGCTGTCCGGCTCTACGAATCGCTGGGATTCGTGCTCCGCCGCCGGACGTCCTTTCTCTCCGCGGTCGTACCGGAGCACCCGCCGACGCACCTGTCGGGGGCCGACGGACGTACGGCAGCCGTGCGCTGACCCGCGATACAGGACCTTCGGCCCGGGACTTCCGGGCCGAAGGTCACTGCCATCTCCCGTTTCGGGACCTTCGGCGCACTCCGAGAGGCCGTAAGCCTCGTGTGCTGCCTCCCGTGCTCCGGTGGACTTGGGAATGAACGCCGGCGCCGGGCCGGCAGATCCCGGGAGGAATGGGCCGTGACGATCGGGCTCCAGCGCGAGGAGGCGACGCGTGGAGCGACGCTCCCGGGTATGGATGCGGGGGAGGCGGCAGTCTATGCTCCCCGGGTCGGGAACGGGGCGTTGTTCGGCGGTCTGATACTGCTGACCGCCCTGGTCTGCATGCTCGACATCCCGATCGGTGAGGAACTGCGCCTCATTCCGCTCATGGTGGTCGTGCCCGCGCTCGTCTCCGTCTTCGGAACGATCCGGCAGACCATGGGCGTCGCCTCATGGATCATGACCGTCGTCGTCTTCTCACGGCTGCTGACCGGGGGATCGTTCTGGGACGTCACCAGCAGCGTCGTCTTCACCGTGCTGGCCTGCTTTCTGGGTGTCGGTGCCTGCGCGCTGCGGCTCCGCCATGCCTCCGAGATAGCCAGGCTGCGCCGCGCCGCCGTCGCGCTCCAGCGGCAGATTCTGCGCCCTCTGCCCATCCTGACCGACCGGATCTTCGCCCATGGCATATATACGCCGATCGAGGAGGACCACCTGGTCGGCGGAGACATCTACGAGGTCGTCCAGTCGCCCTACGGAACCCGGGTGATCATCGGGGATGTCCAGGGCAAGGGGCTCCCCGCGATCGGGGCGGGCTTCGCCGTGCTCGGAGCGTTCCGGGAAGCGGCGATTCGCGAGCCCACCCTGACCGGAGTGGTCGATGCCCTGGAGGACGCGGTCGCCCGGCACAACGAATTCTCCTCCCAGACCGGGGAGGTCGAACGCTTTGTCACCGCGCTGGTGCTCGGCTTCGACGGGGAGGACCGGGTACAGGCCGTCAACTGCGGCCATCTGCCGCCCCGGCTGCTGCACGACGGCGTGGCCTGCCCGGTTCCGCTGCACCGCACATCCGTTCCGCTGGGCATGGCGGAGCTCAGCGCGGAGGCACGGATCGCGGAAGAGCTGGACTTCCCGCCCGGTGCCACGCTCCTGGTCTTCACCGACGGGGTCACCGAGGCCCGCGACGCATCGGGCGACTTCTATCCGCTGGACGCCCGGCTGGGCCACTGGGCCGAGCGGGGGCCGCGCGAGGTTCTGGACGCACTCCATGACGACCTGGAGGCCTTCTCCGAAGGCGTGCGGCGCGACGACATCGCCGCGCTCGCCCTGTGCCGGCCACCGGACGGCAGCCACTCCCGGCCCCTGGTGACCGGCCACGGCGCTCGCCGGGCCGCGGAGACGTTCAGCAACCGGTAGAGCGACTCAGCAACCGGTAGAGCGACAGGGCGGGGACGGACGCGAAGTCGGTCACATCCATGGCGACCGGGGGCGAGCAACAGAACACGAAGAAAGAGTGAGGAGCATCCCATGAAGGCCGTTCAGTACCGCGCCGTCGGCTCAGCACCCGAGGTCGTCACTGTGCCCGATCCGGAGCCCGGCCCCGGCCAAGTGCTGCTGAAGGTCACCGCCGCAGGCGTCTGTCACTCCGACTTCGCCGTGATGAGCCTGCCCGCGGAGCAGACCCCCTTCCCGCTTCCGCTCACCCTCGGCCATGAAGGCGTCGGCACCGTCGCCGCGCTCGGCGACGGAGTGAGCGGCCTTACGGTCGGCGAGTCCGTCGCGGTCTACGGCCCCTGGGGCTGCGGTACGTGCATCAAGTGTGCCGAGGGCAAGGAAAACTACTGCCTGCGCGCCAAGGAGCTCGGCATCGCCCCGCCCGGACTCGGTTCGCCCGGCGCCATGGCCGAGTACATGATCGTCGACGACGCCCGCCATCTGGTGCCGCTCGACGACCTCGACCCGGTCCAGGCCGTACCGCTCACCGACGCCGGCCTGACCCCGTACCACGCGATCAAGCGGTCCCTGCCCAAACTGGTGCCCGGCGCCACCGCTGTCGTCATCGGCACCGGTGGCCTCGGCCACGTCGCGATCCAACTGCTGCGCGCGATGACGGCCGTCCGGGTCATCGCCCTCGACGTCACGGAGGAAAAGCTCGCGCTGGCCCGTGCCGTCGGTGCTCACGAGACCTTGCTCTCCGACGAGCACGCCGCGGCGAAGGTCCGTGAACTGACCGGTGGTGTCGGCGCACAAGTCATCCTCGACTTCGTCGGAGCACCCCCGACCGTCGCCACGGCCGGGGCGGTGGCCGCCATCGATTCCGATGTCACGATCGTCGGCCTCGGCGGCGGTGCGCTGCCGGTCGGCTTCGGCTCCCTGCCGTACAGCACGACGGTGACCTCCCCGTACTGGGGATCGCGCTCCGAACTCATCGAGGTGCTCGACCTCGCCCGCGCCGGATCGGTTGAGGTCCACGTCGAGACCTACACGCTGGACGAGGCGCCGCTGGCATACGAGCGACTCCACTACGGCAAGATCAACGGCCGCGCGGTGATCCTCCCCAACGGCTGACCGGACCAGCCATCCCTCTCAGGACCCTGCGGGCCGTCGTCCAGTGCGACGGTCCGCAGGGTCGAACCCGCGACCGACGCGCACCGCACCGCACACCCATGAGACTGCGCGGATGGAATTCGTCGCACTGATGACGCTGACCGGACTGGTGATCGAGCTGACCGTCGTCGCTTTTCCCGATCAGCCGATGATGCGCGCAGGGCGGGCCGGTCTGCTGCCGTGGCGCGACAGCGCCCGTCAGGGCCAGGTGTCGGCGACCGGGTTCGAGCAGCTGCTCGCGAGCTTTCACCCGGCAAACCGGCGACTGGCTGGAGCTGTACGGCGGCTGCCCGGTCGCATCGGGTGGGAACGGTCCTTCGTGAGCCGGGGCAGGGGTGAAGAGACCCCGCACCGCCGGGGATAAACCGCAGGGCCCGGAGGCCAACCGCACCGCCGGGGACCAGCCGCAGGGCCCGGAGGCCAACCGCACCGCCGGGGACCAGCCGCAAGGCCCGGAGGCCAACCGCACCGCCGCCGAACATCCTGCTCAGGACCCGTCCCCGTCCTGAACGGGCGTCACCCGTCCCTCCCTCACGTGTTCCCGCAGCCGATCGAGGAAGACCCGCTGCCCCGTGACGAGCCGCTCCGCAGCCTCCTGGAGCGCGCACCAGGCGAACCGGTCGACCTCCGGGAACTCCCGCAGCACACCGGACCCTCTCGGCCACTCCATGGTGAACGTCCCGGGAACGGCCGCCGCAGCATCGAGATCCGCCTCCATCGCCCACACCGTCACGATCTTGCCGCCTGCCTGACGGGCCTCACCGAGCGCCACCCAATCACCGTCCGGTGCCGGACGGCCGAACTCCTCCTCGAACTCTCGGCGGGCAGCGGCCGAGGGCTCCTCGTCGGGGCCGTACTCACCCTTGGGGATCGACCACGCCGCGCTCTCGCGGCCCGCCCAGAACGGGCCGCCCATATGCCCGATGAGCACCTCGAAACCGGCGCCGTCGTCCGTGGCCCCGTCGTCCGTGGCCCCGTCGTCCGTGGCCCCGTTCAGCCGACGGAACAGGAGAAGACCCGCACTGCGCGTGGCGCGCTTCTGGGATGACATGCCGTCAAGTCTGTGACCTGGCAGGGCACGCCGCCGCGGACGACACCCCTTCCCGGTGATCATTGCCGTCATCGAGTCGACGCGCCCTGTTTCCCCTGAGGTTCCCGATGCCCCCTGGTGCGCGGATGCGCCTGCGGCCATGCTGTCCGCCGAAAGCGCTTTCTGCCCGAGGGCCGGGCCGCGCAACCATCGGGATTCCAGGAGGATTTGTGGTCCTTGGCATAGTCGGCACAACGAGCGGACCGCGCGGGAGGGCAGGGCGAGGGCGCGGAAGGGTCGCGCGACCGCTCGTGCTGCTCGCGACGGTGACCGCGATGACGGTCGGCGTGATCTCTCCCGCCCTCGCCGATTCGACCCCCGACCCCCGCCCACATACCTCCGCCGAAGTCCTCAGACCGGTCGCCCCACCAGCTGCGAGCAACCCGGCAGGGAAATCACGATCGGTCGCGGACGGCGACGGCATCGAGACCGCACGTACGTCGCGCCCGATCGCCCCGGGAGTACGCCTCAACTCGTACGACCGGCTCGAATCCGACAAGTGGCTGCGGGTCGACTCCCTCTCCGTCGACCTCGCCGACAGCGGCGTACACGCCGACTATCTCTCCTCCGGCAAGGTCTCCGACCGGCGCACGGTCTCCGAACTGGCCGCCGGACACGACGCGGGCCGCGGCCGGCGCACCATCGCCGCGATCAACGGCGGTTTCTTCGACATCAACCAGACCGGTGCGCCCGAGGGAATCGGCATCAAGGACGGCGTCACCGTCCAGTCACCCGCCTCGGGAGCCAGCCGGGCCGTCGGCATCGGTCCCGACAGCGCCGGCCGCATCCTGAACCTGTACTTCGAGGGGACGCTCACGCTGCCCGCCGGGCAGCAGCCGCTCGCCGCGTACAACGCTGCCAATGTGCCGGCCGGGGGAGTGGGCGCGTACACCTCCGCCTGGGGAACCGCCGACCGTGCCCTGACCGTGGACAACGCGAGGCCGGTGACCGAAGCGGTGGTGCGGGACGGCAAGGTCGTCTCCGTCTCGGACACCCCTGGATCGGGGCCCGTCCCCGACGACACCACCGTCCTGGTCGGCCGTGAAGCCGGGGCCGTCGCGCTCGGCGCCCTGAAGCCCGGAGACCCGGTGTCCCTGGCCTACCGGGCGCGCACCGACAGCGGAGCCGTGCCGCGCACCGCCGTCGGAGGACGCGAACTCCTCGTCGTCGACGGAGTCGCGCAGAACCACGAAGGCGAGGGCAACAACACCGCCGCACCCCGCACCGCCGTCGGTTTCTCCAAGGACGGCCGGACCATGCAGATCCTCACCGTCGACGGGCGGCAGGCCGACAGCGGCGGCGTCACCCTCACCGAACTCGGTCTGATGATGCGGCGCGCCGGCTCGTACAGCGCACTCAACCTGGACGGTGGCGGATCGTCGGCCCTGGTGGCGCGCGCGCCCGGCAGCGACGCGCTCCGGGTGGAGAACAGCCCCTCGGACGGCAGCGAACGCACCGTCCCCAATGGCCTCGCCCTCACCGCCCCCGACGGCAGCGGCCGGCTCAAGGGCTTCTGGGTACAGCCCCGTACGCCCGCCGGTTCCGCGCCGGGCGTCGACCCCGTCGAGGGCGGTCACCCCGACCGGGTCTTCCCCGGACTCACCCGACGGCTCACCGCGACGGGATACGACGAGACGTACGGCCCCGCGCACGGCACCCCGCACTGGCGTACCGCACGAGGTTCCGTCGGTACGGTCGACGGCAACGGGCTCTTCACCGCCCGCCGCAGCGGCACCACCGACGTACGCGCCGAACACGGATCCGCGCACGGCAGCACCTCCCTGACCGTGCTCGACAAGCTGGCCCGGATCGAGCCGACCACCCAGCGCGTGGGCCTCGCCGACGCCGAGGCCACCGGCACGTTCGGCATCGTCGGACTCGACGCCCACGGCACCAGCGCCCCCGTCGAACCGCGCGACATCGACCTCGACTACGACCACACACTCTTCGATGTCCGGGACGACGGCCGGGGCTCCTTCACCGTCACCTCACGCACCGGCGCCGGCTCCGGACAGATCGAGGCGACCGTGGCCGGGGCCACCACCGTCCTCGCCGTCAGCGTCGGCCTCACCGAACAGGCCGTCTCCTCCTTCGACGACGCCGCGTCCTGGAAATTCAGCCAGGCCCGGGCGAGCGGTTCGCTCGCTGCCACACCCGACGGCCACACCGGCACCGGACTGAAGCTCACCTACGACTTCACCCAGTCCACCGCCACCCGCGCCGCCTACGCCGCCCCGCCCCAGCCGGTCACCGTGCCCGGCCAGCCCCAGTCGTTCAAGCTGTGGATCAAGGGTGACGGCAAGGGTGCCTGGCCGACCCTGCACCTCAAGGACGCCGCAGGCTCCGACCAGTTGCTGCGAGGACCGTACGTCACCTGGACCGGCTGGCGGCAGGTCACCTTCGCCGTGCCGCCGGGAGCCGCCATGCCGCTCTCCGTGTTCCGCTTCTACCTGGCGGAGACCGCGGCCGCCAAGCAGTACACGGGTGAGATCGCCATCGACGAACTCACCGCCCAGGTGCCGCCCACCGTCGACCTTCCCGAACAGGCCGCGGCCGCTGACCCGTTGATCGACCCGGCGGCCGTGACCGAACGCAGGGACTGGCAGTTCGCGGTGATGTCCGACGCCCAGTTCGTCGCCCGCGACCCGGACAGCGCGATCGTCACCCAGGCACGGCGCACCCTGCGTGAGATCAAGGCGGCCGGCCCGGACTTCCTGGTGATCAACGGCGACCTCGTCGATGAGGGAACACCCGCGGACCTGGCCTTCGCCCGCCGGATCCTCACCGAGGAACTCGGCGACTCGCTGCCCTGGTACTACGTACCGGGCAACCATGAGGTGATGGGCGGCAGGATCGACAATTTCGTCACCGAATTCGGGCCCGCCCAGCGCACGTTCGATCACAAGGGCACCCGCTTCGTCACGCTCGACACATCCAGCCTCAGCCTGCGCGGCGGAGGCTTCGCCCAGATCGAACAGTTCCGCGCCCAGCTGGACGCGGCAGCGAAGGACAAGACCGTCGACTCGGTCATGCTGATCGAGCACGTGCCGCCGCGCGACCCGACCGTACAGAAGGGCAGCCAGCTCGGCGACCGCAAGGAGGCGGCCCTCGTCGAACAGTGGCTCGCCGACTTCCGCCGTGAGACGGGCAAGGGCGCGGCCTTCATCGGCAGCCATGTCGGGGTCTTCCACGCCTCGCACGTCGACGGAGTGCCGTATCTGATCAACGGCAACTCCGGCAAGGCACCGGCCGGGCCGACGGACGAGGGCGGCTTCACCGGCTGGTCGCTTGTCGGCGCCGACCACATCACGTCCGGCGAACAGGCCGCCGCGCGGCAGCGGCCGTGGCAGGGCGGGCCCGACTGGGTCTCCGTACAGACCCGTGCGCATGTCGACGCGCTGGAGATCGAGGCGCCCTCGGTGCTCGGCGCCGGAAGCCGGACGAGGGTCACGGCGACCGTCACTCAGGGCGCCCGCGATGTCCCGGTCGGCTTCCCGCTGGCCGCGGACTGGACCGGGTCCCCGAACGTCCACATCGGCGACCGGGGCGACGCCCGCCACCGCCACACGGCCGTCCTCGACCCGACCACCGGCACCCTCACCGCTCTCCGGCCGGGCACGATCACGCTCGCCGTGACCGTCAACGGCAGTACACAGAAGGTGCAGATCAGGATCAAGGAGGCAGGGGTCGCGTCGGCGGCCTGACGGACCGAGGGCCGGCCCGGAGGATCGACGGCCGGACAGCCCCGAGGCCGCCCCGCACCCATGAACGCCCGGTGCGCGGCGGCCTCACCGACCGCGGAATTCCGCCTGCCTACACCTTGCGGTATCCGTACGCCTCCGACGCCGCAGCATCCACCGCCGCGATGTCGCCGCCCGCCGACGCGGTGACCACGGCGGCCACCGCACCCTCGACGAACGGCGCGTCCACCAGCAGCGAGCCGTCCGGCAGTTCGTCGCCCTCCGCCAGCATCGTCTTGACCGTGAGCACCGCGCTGCCCAGATCGACCAGCAGCGCGACGCCCACACCGCCGTCCACCGACCTGGCGGCCTCGGCGATCAGCTCCGCGCTCGTGCCGAGGCCACCCGCGGGCGTACCACCGGCCGCGGCGACCGGCGCCGTCGCACCACCGGCAGCGAGGCCCCTGGCCAGCTCGGCGACGGACTCGGCCACCGGCCCGCTGTGCGAGACCAGCACGATCCCGACCTGCTTCCCGCCGCTCATGCGTCACCTCCACGCGCACCGTCGGTCTCGGCAAGCGCCGCGATCAGCAGGGCGGAGGACGTCGCCCCCGGATCCTGATGCCCGATGCTGCGCTCACCCAGGTAACTCGCCCTGCCCTTGCGGGCCTGCAGCGGTACCGTCGCCAGCGCCCCCGCCTCCGCCGCGTCCCGGGCCGCCCCGAACGACGTCACGAGCGCCTCGACGGCCGGCAGCAGCGCATCGAGCATCGTCTTGTCCCCGGCTTGTGCCCCGCCCAGCTGGGCCACGGCCGCGACGCCCACCCCGAGCGCCTCCGCCAACTGCTGCGGCGTCACGGTGGGCGCGTCGCCCAGGGCCTTGCCCGTACGCCGCAGCAGTGTCCCGTACAACGGCCCCGAAGCCCCGCCGACCGTCGAGATCAACTGCCGTCCGGCGAGCATCAGCACCGCACCCGGAGTCGGTGGTGCTTCCTTGTCCAGGGTCGCCGTCACCGCGGCGAACCCGCGCTGCATATTGCTGCCGTGATCGGCGTCCCCGATCGCGGAGTCGAGCTCGGTGAGGTGGTCCGCCTCGCGGTTCACGGAAGCCGCGGCTGCGTTCATCCAACGGTGGAAGAAGTCGGTGTCGAGCACATGATCTCCTTGTCGGGAGGGTCAACGGCCCCAGCGCAGCGCAGGCGTCTCCACCGGCGCGTCCCAGAGGCGCAGCAGCTCCTCGTCCACCTGGCAGAGCGTCACCGAACAGCCCGCCATGTCGAGCGAGGTCACATAGTTCCCCACGAGCGTACGAGCCGCAACGACACCCCGCTCGGACAGCACCCGCTGCACCTCGGCATTGAACCCGTACAGCTCCAGCAGTGGCGTCGCACCCATCCCGTTGACCAGCACGATCACCGGTGTGCTCGGCCGCAGGTCCTCCAACACCGCGTCCACCGCGAAGTCCGCGATCTCCCGCGATGTCATCATCGGACGCCGCTCCCGCCCCGGCTCGCCATGAATCCCGATCCCCAGCTCCAGCTCGCCCGGTGGCAGATCGAATGTGGGAGTCCCCTTGGCGGGCGTGGTGACGGCGCTGAGCGCCACCCCGAAACTCCGCGAGGCCTCGTTCACCCGCCGGGCGATGGCCTCCACCCGCTCCAGCGGCGCCCCCTCGTCGGCCGCCGCCCCGGCGATCTTCTCGACGAACAGGGTCGCGCCCGTGCCCCGCCGCCCCGCCGTGAACAGACTGTCGGTCACCGCCACGTCGTCATTGACGAGCACTTGGGTGACCTGCACGCCCTCGTCCTCGGCGAGCTCGGCGGCCATTTCGAAATTCAGCACGTCACCGGTGTAGTTCTTGACGACGAACAACACCCCTGCTCCACTGTCGACCGCGGCGGCGGCCCGGACCATCTGATCCGGCACGGGCGAGGTGAACACCTCCCCCGGACAGGCCGCGGACAGCATCCCGGGCCCGACGAACCCCGCATGCAAGGGTTCGTGCCCTGACCCGCCCCCGGAGACGAGCGCCACCTTCCCGGCCACCGGCGCGTCACGCCGTACAACGACACGATTCTCGACATCCACGGTCAGCTCCGGGTGAGCGGCGGCCATACCGCGCAGTGCGTCCGCGACAACGGTTTCCGGGACATTGATGAGCATCTTCAACGGTATCTCCTACGAGGCGTACGGCCAGGTCCCTCAGCAGGGTTTTGCCTGGTCAGCAGGGCAGGTTCGGAGTTGTGGCCCATGGCGGTGTCCGGCGGGTCCGGTGTCGACTGTTCTGACTGGCCATCAAATGCGCTCCGACCCGGTCGTGGTTGGTGCGATGACGACACCAGTATCGACAGACATGTGTCATCGGGGAAGCGACGCGTCGAACGGAACGAGCAGATCCATCGGCGCTCCACTCCACCTTGTTGTCAGCAAGCAGCTTGCTCGCCCGCTGCCCGCACACGGACCCGTTGCCGGCAGCACCCGCACCCGGGTCGCCGAGCTGCTCGCCCATCACGACGACCGGCTGCGCAAAACCCTTGCCGCACGCGGGGATGGCACGCACGACTCCTTCACAGTGGCGCACCGGCTCTTGCGGGCCCGCCGGGAGGTGTCGTTCGGCGAACTCGGTGCCTTCAGCCAGATGCTCGCGGTCAACGAGACGCCCAAGGTGACCGATGCCGCCCCGACCACCGGTCTGCGGCATTGGTGTCGGCCTTCCTGCGCCCGGTACTGCCCGTCCGCTGCTGCAACGGATGCCGGAAATCCGCTGTCGCGGCCCTGCCGGGACGAGTATCGAGGCGCTTGGTCCTAGGGTGCGAGCCATGGCAGAAAGTGCAGCTCACCGGGATGGTGCGGGGTGGGATGCTCACTCTGCCTCCGGCCACGACACCCCCGACCCGCGCCGATGGCGGGCGCTCGCGGTGTGTCTGATCGCGGGGTTCATGACCCTGCTGGACGTATCCATCGTCAATGTCGCCCTGCCGTCGATCCGGGAAGGACTCCGGACCCCGGAGTCCGACCTGCAATGGGTCCTCTCCGGATACGCGCTGGCCTTCGGTCTGTTCCTGATCCCCGCGGGACGGCTCGGAGACGCGCGGGGACGCCGCGAGGTGTTCATGACCGGACTTGCCCTGTTCACCCTGGCGTCAGCAGCCTGCGGAGCCGCTCAGTCCAGCCTCTGGTTGGTGATCGCCCGCCTGGCCCAGGGCCTCGCCGGAGCCATGATCTCGCCACAGATCTCCGCGTTGATCCAGCAGATGTTCTCCGGCCAGGAGCGCGGCCGGGCCTTCGGCATGTTCGGCACCGTGGTCGCCATCTCCACCGCTGTCGGCCCGCTCTCCGGTGGGCTGCTGATCCAGGCGGCCGGGTCCCAGGAGGGCTGGCGCTGGGTGTTCTACGTCAATCTGCCGCTCGGTGCCGTCTGTCTCCTGCTCGCCCGCCGCCTGCTCCCGGACACTCCCTCGGCCGGTCGGGTGTGCCTGCGCGATCTCGACCCCCTCGGCGTCCTGCTGCTCGGCGCGGGTGTACTGGCTCTGCTGCTGCCCTTCGTCCAGTCGCAGCAGTGGCCCGGCAACCGGAAGTGGCTGCTGCTCGCGGTGGCCGTGGCGCTGCTCGCCGTCTTCGTCGGCTGGGAATCCCGGTGCGGCAGGCGTGGCACGCAACCGGTCGTCGACCTGTCGCTCTTCCGGGTCCGCTCCTACTGGCTGGGCTGTCTG
The DNA here is from genome assembly GCF_055563255.1 of Streptomyces sp. NPDC002958. NCBI lineage: Bacteria > Bacillati > Actinomycetota > Actinomycetes > Kitasatosporales > Streptomycetaceae > Streptomyces > Streptomyces sp. NPDC002958. The sequence goes on from NZ_JBVHDS010000015.1 coordinate 65,514, forward strand.
CTGACCTTGCTGTACTTCGCCGGATTCACCTCGATCTTCTTCGTCACCACGCTCTACCTGCAGAGCGGACTGCACTACTCCGCTCTGCAGGCGGGACTCGCCATCACACCCTTCGCGCTGGGCGCGGCCGTCGCGGCAAGCCCCGGTGGCCGAATGGTCGGCCGCTTCGGACGTCCCCTCGTCGTGGCCGGGCTGACCACGGTGGCCGTGGGGCTGGCGGCCACCGCGCTCGCCGTACAACTGGTGCCCGGACGGGGCGCGGGGTGGGCGATGGTGGCACCTCTGCTCCTGGCCGGTCTGGGCAGCGGCCTGGTCATCGCCCCGAATCAGACGTTGACCCTCTCCGAAGTACCGGTCGCCACCGCGGGAAGCGCCGGCGGAACCCTCCAGACCGGCCAGCGTGTCGGGTCGGCGATCGGGATCGCGGCGGTCGGCTCGATGTTCTTCGCCCAATTGGGCGGCGACGGCTGGGCCACCGCGTACGACCACGGTCTCGTCGTCGCGGTCGCCTTCGTCCTGGCCGCTCTGCTCGTCGGGCTGGCGGATGTGCGCGGGGAGCGTCGCAGCAGGAGCCGTGCGCAACGGGCCGTCCGCAGTCCATCCGTAGGGAGAACGTCATGAGGGAGAGTGAGATGAGTGGTGCTGCCGGCACGGAGCCCGACGGCAACGCGGCGTACGGGCACAAGCCCTTCAAACGGTCCAAAAGCCATTTCGTCGATCGCATCACCGCCGACGGCCAGGACGGCTGGCCCGTCGAGGCCGGCCGCTACCGGCTGGTCGTCAGCCGGGCCTGCCCGTGGGCGAGCCGCGCACTCGTGTCCCGGCGGCTCCTCGGGCTGGAGGGAGCCCTCTCGCTGGCCGTCGCCGATCCGATCCAGGACGACCGCAGCTGGCGCTTCACCCTGGACGAAGGCGGACGGGATCCCGTGCTCGGCATCAGATACCTCAGCGAGGCGTACAACGCGAGGGAGCGGGACCACCCCGGCGGGGTCAGCGTGCCCGCGATCGTCGACGTACCCAGCGGCAGGCTCGTCACCAACGACTTCCAGCAGATCACGCTGGACCTCGCGACCGAGTGGACCGCGCTGCACCGGCAGGGCGCCCCCGACCTGTATCCCGAGGCCCTGCGTGCCGAGATCGACGAGGTCATGCAGGGCATCTACCGTGATATCAACAATGGCGTGTACCGCGCGGGCTTCGCGGCGCAGCAGTCCGAATACGAAACCGCCTACCAGGACGTGTTCCGCCGCCTGGACCTGGTGTCCGAGCGTCTCGCGGACCGGCGCTATCTCGTCGGTGAAACCCTCACCGAAGCCGATATCAGGCTGTTCACCACACTGGTGCGCTTCGACGCCGTCTACCACGGACACTTCAAGTGCAACCGCTCGAAGCTGGCCGAGGACCGTGTTCTGTGGGCGTACGCCAGAGACCTGTACCAGACCCCCGGTTTCGGCGACACGGTCGATTTCCGCCACATCAAGCAGCACTACTACCGGGTCCACACCGGCATCAACCCCACTGGCATCGTGCCCGTCGGCCCGGATCTGTCGGGCTGGCTGACCCCGCACCACCGGGAAGAGCTGGACGGACGTCCCTTCGGCGACGGCACCCCGCCGGGGCCGGTGCCGCCCGGGGAGGAAGTCTCCCCGTCGGGGCGTCCTGGAACGCGGCGCCCGTGACGGCTCCTGCCGAAGCAGGGGGCAGGGCCCTGTCGAGTCGGCAACGCTCAGGAGATATCTTGATGTCAAGCAATGTTGCATACGTGGAGCGGAGCACAGGGTGACTGACTCGACCATCATCTATACACACACCGACGAGGCCCCGGCCCTGGCGACGTATTCGTTCTTGCCCGTGGTCCAGGCCTACGCCTCGACGGCCGGGGTCAATGTCGAGAGCCGTGACATCTCTCTGGCCGGGCGGATCATCGCCGGCTTCCCCGAGCGTCTCGAGGAGAGCCAGCGCATCGACGACGCGCTCGCCGAGCTCGGTGCACTCGCCAAGAGGCCCGAGGCCAATATCATCAAGCTGCCGAACATCTCGGCTTCGATCCCGCAGCTGAAGGCTGCCATTGCCGAGCTGCAGGCACAGGGCTACGCGCTGCCGGATTACCCGGACGACCCGCAGACCGATGAGGACAAGGACGTCCGCGCGCGCTACGACAAGGTCAAGGGCAGCGCGGTGAACCCCGTGCTGCGCGAGGGCAACTCCGACCGCCGCGCCCCCGCCTCGGTCAAGAACTACGCCAAGACGCACCCGCACCGCATGGGCGCATGGTCGGCCGATTCGAAGACGAATGTCGCCACCATGGGCGTCGACGACTTCCGCTCCACCGAGAAGTCCACGGTCATCGCCGAGGCCGGATCGCTGCGCATCGAGCTCGCGGGTGACGACGGCAGCACCACCGTTCTGCGTGAGTCGGTGCCGGTGCTCGCGGGCGAGGTTGTCGACGCGGCGGTCATGCGCGTCGCGGCCCTGCGCGAGTTCTTCACCGCGCAGGTCGCCCGGGCCAAGGCCGAGGGCGTGCTGTTCTCCGTCCACCTCAAGGCCACGATGATGAAGGTCTCCGACCCGATCATCTTCGGCCACGTGGTCCGCGCCTTCTTCCCGAACACCTTCGCCAAGTACGGCGACGTGCTCGCCGCGGCCGGTCTCTCCCCGAACGACGGCCTGGGCGCCATCCTCAAGGGCCTGGACTCGGTGCCGCACCTGGGCGCAGAGATCAAGGCGTCCTTCGAGGCCGAGCTCGCCGAAGGTCCCGCGCTGGCCATGGTCGACTCCGACAAGGGCATCACCAACCTGCACGTACCGAGCGATGTCATCGTCGATGCCTCCATGCCGGCCATGATCCGCACCTCCGGTCACATGTGGGGCCCGGACGGCCAGGAGGCCGACACCCTCGCGGTGCTCCCGGACAGCAGCTACGCGGGCGTCTACCAGGTCGTCATCGACGACTGCCGCGCCAACGGAGCCTTCGACCCGTCGACCATGGGCTCGGTGCCGAACGTCGGCCTGATGGCGCAGAAGGCCGAGGAATACGGCAGCCACGACAAGACCTTCGAGATCCCCACCACCGGTACGGTGCGGGTCGTCGACGGCAGTGGCAACGTCGTGCTGGAGCAGGCCGTGGGCGCGGGCGACATCTTCCGCATGTGCCAGGCCAAGGACCTGCCGATCCAGGACTGGGTCAAGCTCGCCGTCACCCGGGCCCGCGCCACCGGTGTCCCGGCCGTGTTCTGGCTCGACGAGGACCGCGCCCACGACGCGCAGCTGATCGCCAAGGTCAAGACGTACCTCGCCGACCACGACACCGACGGCCTGCAGATCGAGATCATGTCGCCGGTGAAGGCGACCGCGTTCTCGCTGGAGCGCATCCGCCGCGGCGAGGACACCATCTCGGTCACGGGCAACGTGCTGCGTGACTACCTGACCGACCTGTTCCCCATCCTCGAGCTGGGCACGAGCGCGAAGATGCTCTCCATCGTCCCGCTCATGAACGGCGGCGGACTGTTCGAGACCGGCGCCGGCGGCTCCGCGCCCAAGCACGTCCAGCAGCTCGTCAAGGAGAACTACCTGCGCTGGGACAGCCTGGGCGAGTTCTTCGCGCTCGCGGCCAGCTTCGAGCACCTGGCGGCGACCACGGGCAACGCGCGTGCCCAGGTCCTTGCTGACACCCTCGACCGCGCGACCGGTACCTTCCTCAACGAGGACAAGTCGCCGAGCCGCAAGCTGGGCGGCATTGACAACCGCGGCAGCCACTTCTACCTGTCCCTCTACTGGGCCCAGGAGCTGGCGCAGCAGACCGACGACGCTCAGCTCGCGCAGGCGTTCGCCGGGCTCGCGAAGACGCTGACGGAGCAGGAGCAGACCATCGTCGACGAGCTCAACGCGGTGCAGGGTTCGCCGGTCGACATCGGCGGCTACTACCAGCCCGACCCGGCCAAGGCCTCGGCCGTCATGCGTCCGTCGGCGACGTTCACGCAGGCCATCGCCGGCATCGGCTGACGAAGGAGTCACGGAAGGAGGGGGCGTCGCATCGAGGCGCCTCCTCGCCCCTCCCGCCCCGGCCGGCACCACGCCCGGCCGGGGCGGTTCCGTGTGCTGGTCCGGCACCCAAGGTGCTCGGTCCACGCCGGAGGTTCTCCGCGCAATCGCGTACACGGAGCCGTCGCGCCGGTAGGTTCGAACGAACCGGATCAACTGTTCCTCGAGGGGGAGAGACCGTGCTGACAGGCAGGAAAGCTGTGGTCACCGGAGGATCGCGGGGCATCGGCCGCGCGATCGTCGAGCGCCTGTGCCGCGACGGGGCACATGTGGTCTTCAACTACGCCACCAGCGACGACGCGGCCGAAGAGGTCGTTCGCACGGTGCAGGACAACGGGGGCAAGGCCTGGGCCGTCCGTCTCGATCTCGCTGACCCGGACGGGCCGGAGTAACTGATGGAAGCCGCCGAGGCGCAGCTGGGCGGTCTGGACATCCTGGTGAACAACGCCGCACTGTGCCCCGCCCCGTCCCTCATCGCGGACATCGACCCGGCGGTGTTCGACAAGGTGATGACGGTCAACACCAGAGCGGTCTTCATGACGATCCGTCATGCGGCCCGGCGGATGAGCGACGGCGGCCGCATCGTGAACATCTCCACGGCGAACACCGTGCGGCCGGGCCCCGGCATCTCTGCGTACGCCGCCGGCAAGGGCGCGGTCGAGCAGCTCACCGCCGTTGCCGCCCACGAACTCGGAGCCCGCGGGATCACGGTGAACACCGTCTCGCCCGGCGCGACCGACACCGAGACGCTGCGCGGAGCCAACAAGCCGGAGGCGCTCGAGGCAGCCGTCGGCATGACCCCCCTGCGCCGACTGGGGGAACCCGCGGATGTGGCCGATGTGGTCGCCTTCCTGGCAGGCCACGACGGCCGGTGGATCACAGGCCAGAATGTGCGTGCGACGGGCGGACTGGCCTGAGGGACGGCCTGGGCGCCCGCGTTCGGTCGCCGACCCGAGCGTACACCGGCATTGTCGGTAACAACGTTGACCGGTGGGGGAGTTCGGGCCGAGCCGGAACGCCATGACGAGTGGATGGCGTGAACCGGTGTGTGGTCACTGCCGATGTAGTACACGCGAATTGCGCTGCCGTACTCCGGACCCTGGCACCGCCCGTCACCGATGCGGAAGTACGCACCGGCATCACCCTTGTGCGAACGGGCAGGGGCCCGTGCCCGAGGACGCCCTGACGAGTGAATGTCACGCGACGGCGGGCGCAGGGCCGCACAGAGTGGCACCGCGGCTGATTTGCTGCACCTGGAATCTGGCGTGACGCGCGCGGGACCGGCCTGTCTGCCGGCCCGGTGGAGGCAGCGCCCCTGCCGGGTGCTCAGTCCACCCGCGAATGACAATCGAAGGAGCGTCCCAGTGACGACGGGCACAGCAGGGGCAGCCGAGGAAGAAGCGGCGTACGCGAACGAGATCCCGGTCCATGCCAAGGAACCGGGAAACGTCGTCGTCAAATGGCTGACGACCACCGACCACAAGACGATCGGCACGCTGTACCTGGTCACATCGTTCGCCTTCTTCATCGTCGGCGGTGTGCTGGCCCTGGTCATGCGCGCCGAGCTGGCCCGTCCCGGAATCCAGATCCTTTCGAGCGAGCAGTTCAACCAGGCGTTCACGATCCACGGCACGATCATGCTGCTGATGTTCGCGACGCCGCTGTTCGCCGGATTCGCGAACTGGATCATGCCGCTGCAGATCGGCGCGCCCGATGTGGCGTTCCCGCGGCTGAACATGTTCGCGTACTGGCTGTACCTCTTCGGCTCGATCATCGTGGTGGCCGGCTTCCTCACCCCGCAGGGCGCGGCCGACTTCGGCTGGTTCGCCTACTCACCGCTGACCGACGCGGTCCGCTCGCCGGGTATCGGCAGCGACATGTGGATCATGGGTCTGGTCTTCTCCGGCTTCGGTACGATCCTCGGTTCGGTCAACTTCATCACCACGATCATCGGCCTGCGCGCCCCCGGCATGACGATGTTCCGCATGCCGATCTTCGTGTGGAACGTGCTGCTGACCGCTGTGCTGGTCCTGCTGGCCTTCCCGGTCCTTGCGGCGGCCCTGCTGGTGCTGGAGGCCGACCGGAAGTTCGGTGCGCACGTCTTCGACGCGGCCAATGGCGGCGCATTGCTCTGGCAGCACCTCTTCTGGTTCTTCGGCCACCCGGAGGTGTACATCATCGCTCTGCCGTTCTTCGGGATCGTCAGTGAAATCATTCCGGTCTTCAGCCGCAAGCCGATCTTCGGCTACATCGGTCTGATCAGCGCGACGATCGCGATCGCGGGTCTCTCGGTGACCGTGTGGGCGCACCACATGTACGTCACCGGCGGTGTGCTGTTGCCGTTCTTCTCGTTCATGACCTTCCTCATCGCGGTGCCGACCGGTGTGAAGTTCTTCAACTGGATCGGCACGATGTGGAAGGGGTCGTTGTCCTTCGAGACACCGATGCTCTGGTCTATCGGCTTCCTGGTCACCTTCCTCTTCGGTGGTCTGACCGGTGTCATCCTGGCGTCGCCCCCGCTTGACTTCCACGTCTCGGACTCGTACTTCGTCGTCGCCCACTTCCACTACGTCGTCTTCGGGACCGTGGTCTTCGCGATGTTCGCCGGATTCCACTTCTGGTGGCCGAAGTTCACCGGCAAGATCTTGGACGAGCGGCTCGGCAAGATCACCTTCTGGACGCTGTTCGTGGGCTTCCACGGCACGTTCCTGGTGCAGCACTGGCTGGGTGCCGAGGGAATGCCGCGTCGATACGCCGACTACCTCGCCGTCGACGGGTTCACCGCGCTGAACACGATCTCGACGATCTCCTCGTTCCTGCTCGGTCTGTCGCTGCTGCCGTTCCTCTACAACGTGTGGAAGACCGCCAAGTACGGCAGGACCGTCGGGGTCGACGACCCGTGGGGCTACGGCCGTTCGCTGGAGTGGGCGACCTCCTGCCCGCCGCCGCGACACAACTTCCTCACCCTGCCGCGGATCCGATCCGAGTCCCCGGCGTTCGACCTGCACCACCCGTCGGTGCGCGCCCTGGACGAAGCCATCAAACGTGCCGACACCGGGACCACGTGGACCCCGGGGGACAAGCAGGCGTGAGCGCGGCGGCCCGGGGAGAGGAGGAGCGTATGGACCCCGACAAGGACAGCGCCCGCGGCCTGGCACAGCTGGAGGGCTACCTCCTGTGGAACGCCGAGGTCGAGGAGGCCCGTCGACAGGCCGGCCGCTTCACCGACGAGCTGCCCTGGCTGACCACGGCACAGCGCGAGGACGTGGCACGGGCCTACACCGCTGACCGGGTCGCCGCGTCGCGGGCCATGCTCCGCCGTATCTCCGCCCGTGCCACCGAGCTGCGCGGCGAATACGACGCCCGCTACCGCAGGCTCAAGGCACGCTGTGTGGCCGCCGGTGTTGTGCTCGTCGGCGCGGTCGGCGGCACCTGCACGGCGGTCACCCTCCTGACCCGTTGACCCGGTGGTGTCGTTTGTCCGCCGTCCCCAGCAGGCGAAGTCGGATGCGGCTCGTAAAAATGAGAGATGACGGGCGCGTACGACGGGGCAGGCGAACGGACGACCGTGCAGGCCCGAGAAGGGACGGACACCGTGGCACGACCCAGGATTCTCGTTGTCGGCGCCGGATTCGCCGGGGTGGAGTGCGTACGCCGTCTGGAACGTGGGCTCATCCCGGGCGAGGCGGAGATCGCGCTGGTCGCCCCGTTCTCGTACCAGCTCTACCTGCCCCTGCTGCCCCAGGTGGCGGCGGGTGTGCTCACCCCCCAGTCGGTCGCGGTGTCACTGCGCCGCAGTCGCAAGCACCGCACCCGGATCATCCCGGGACGGGCTGTCGGAGTGGACCCCAAGGCGAAGATCTGCGTCATTCGCAAGATCACCGACGAGCTCGTCTACGAGCCCTACGACCACATCGTGCTCAGCCCCGGCAGTGTCACCCGTACCTTCGACATCCCCGGCCTGGTCGACAACGCCCGGGGCATGAAGACGCTCGCCGAGGCGGCGTACGTACGTGACCACGTGATCGCTCAGCTCGATCTCGCGGACGCCAGCCACGACGAGAACGAGCGGGCCTCGCGCCTGCAGTTCGTGGTGGTCGGCGGTGGATACGCGGGGACCGAGACGGCTGCCTGTCTGCAGCGCCTCACCACCAACGCGGTCGGGCACTACCCGCGGCTCGACCCGAAGCTGATCAAGTGGCATCTCATCGATATCGCCCCGAAGCTGATGCCTGAACTGGGCGACAAGCTCGGCCGGAGCGCCCTGGAGGTGCTCCGCGCACGCGGCATCGAGGTGTCACTCGGCGTCTCGATCGCCGAAGCCGGCCCGGAGAAGGTCATTTTCACCGACGGCCGGGTGGTGCCCTGCCGCACGCTGATCTGGACGGCGGGAGTCACCGCGAGTCCGCTGGTCTCCACCTTCGACGCGGAGACGGTGCGCGGCCGGCTGGCGGTGACGCCCGAGATGAGCCTGCCGGGCTTCGACGGCATCTTCGCGCTCGGTGACGCCGCGGCCGTACCGGACCTGAGCAAGGGCGACGGGGCGGTCTGCCCGCCCACCGCGCAGCACGCCATGCGCCAGGGTCGCAGGCTCGCCGACAACCTCATCGCCACGCTGCGGCACCAGCCGCTGAGGCCGTACGTCCACAAGGATCTCGGTCTTGTCGTGGACCTCGGAGGCAAGGACGCGGTTTCCAAGCCGATCGGCATCGAAATGCATGGAATCGCCGCACAGGCCGTCGCCCGTGGATACCACTGGTCGGCGCTGCGGACCAATGTGGCCAAGGCGCGCGTCATGACCAACTGGTTGCTCAACGCCATCGCGGGCGACGACTTCGTACGCACCGGCTTCCAGGCCCGGAATCCGGCCAAGCTGCGCGACTTCGAGTACACGAATTCCTATCTCACACCGGCGCAGGTCCGCGAGCACACCGCCTCGCTGCACACCGGCACCTGACTTTGCGGGCGACGACCTGCCACCGGATCGCCCCGGCGCTCAGGGTACGGGGCAGGGGCCGCCGAATCGGCAGACCCTGCCCCACTCCTCCGGACCGGCCGCCTCAGCTCTTGCCCTCGTGTCCGGCCGTCAGCGCGGGATCCCGCTCCACCACCGGGCCCAGGATGTCGTCCATGCCCTTCAGCAACTCCGCGTCGAGCGTCACGCCCGCCGCCCCGACGTTCTCCGTCACCTGCTCGGGCCGGGAGGCGCCGATGATCGCGGCGGAGACATTGGGGTTCTGCAGCACCCAGGCGACCGCGAGCTGGGCAAGACTCAGACCGGCCTGGTCGGCGAGCGGGCGCAGCCGCTGGACACGCTCCAGCACGTCGTCGCGGAGCCAGCCGGCGACCATGCTCGCGCCGCCCTTGTCGTCCGTCGCCCGAGAGCCGGCCGGGAGCGGCGCACCGGGCTTGTACTTGCCCGTGAGGGCGCCCTGGGCGATCGGCGACCAGACGATCTGACCGATGCCCAGCTCCTCGGACGCGGGCACTACTTCGCTTTCGATGACCCGCCACAGCGCCGAGTACTGCGGCTGGTTGGAGATCAACGGCACCTGCAGTTCGCGGGCCAGCCCGTGTGCGGCGCGGAGCTGGTCGGCCGTCCATTCGGAAACGCCGATGTAGAGGGCCTTGCCGGAGCGGACGACGTCGGCGAACGCCTCCATGGTCTCTTCCAGCGGGGTCGAGTGGTCGTAGCGGTGCGCCTGGTACAGGTCCACGTAATCCGTCTGGAGACGGCGCAGCGAGTTGTCGATGGACTCCATGATGTGCTTGCGTCCGAGCCCCTGGTCGTTGTGTCCGGGACCGGTCGGGAAGTAGACCTTGGTGAATACCTCGAGACCTTCGCGGCGCTCGTTCTTGAGCGCACGGCCCAGGACGGCTTCGGCCCGCGTCTCGGCATAGACGTCCGCCGTGTCGAAGGTGGTGATCCCGGCATCGAGGGCGGCGCGGATACAGGCGGTTGCCGTGTCCTCCTCCACCTGGGAGCCGTGGGTGAGCCAATTTCCGTAAGCGATCTCACTGATGGTCAGACCGCTGCGGCCGAGTCGGCGGAATTCCATGTGCCTGCTCTTCCTGTGCTGGTGAGGGACGGATTGTGCAAGGGCGGTCCATGCTATTGCGCTGTCTCGCCCCCCGCTCGGGCAAACTCAGGTATCGGGAACGGTGCAGTGGACCGTACGGGGAAGGCCGTGTTGTCCCGGGTGTGCCGGATCCGGTTCAGCAGCGTTTCGAGTGCGGTCTGCGGGTCCCTGGAGTGCAGTGCGCGCCGCAGTCCGCGTACGGCCTTCAACTCGGCTGCCGAGTCCGCCGGCCCGCCGCGTCACGGACCTCCGCCGCCGACGCCGTGCCCCAAAACGCCCCCAGGATCTGCTCGGCCGCCAGTGTTGCCGTCAACTCGCCGTCCCGTACCCGCTGTTCCAGCCCCGGAGCGAGTGAGCGCACCTCCGGATGGCCGCGCAGACTCTCCAGCAGCTCGTCGCGCACCATCGTCCACGTCCAGTCGACCTGCTGGTCTCGCCGCTTCGCGGCGAGCCGGCCGGTCGATTCGAGTAGCGCACGGTGCTGCTCCAGCCGCTCCCACAGCGTGTCGAGACCGGTCGACTCACGGGCGCTGGTGGTGAGGACCGGAGGCGTCCAGGCCGCGTCGACCGGGTGCATCAGCCGCAGTGCGCCCGCCAGTTCGCGCGCGGCCGCGCGTGCGTCGCGTTCGTGCGGGCCGTCCGCCTTGTTGACCGCGATCGCGTCCGCCAGCTCCAGGACACCCTTCTTGATGCCCTGAAGCTGATCGCCGGTCCGGGCCAGCGTCAGCAGCAGAAACGTGTCGACCATATTGGCCACCGCGGTCTCCGACTGGCCGACGCCGACCGTCTCCACCAGCACCACGTCGTATCCCGCGGCCTCCATCACCACGATGGACTCCCGGGTCGCCTTGGCCACCCCGCCGAGCGTCCCCGCGGTGGGGGAGGGGCGTACGAACGCCGCGGGATCCACCGCCAGACGCTCCATCCTCGTCTTGTCGCCCAGGATGGAGCCCCCCGTCCGGCTGGAGGACGGGTCGACGGCCAGCACCGCGACCCGGTGACCGAGCCCGGAGAGCATCGTGCCGAGGGCATCGATGAAGGTGGACTTTCCGACCCCCGGCACACCGCTGATGCCGATGCGCCGGGCTTTTCCGGAGTGCGGCAGCAGTTCGCGCAGCAACCGCTGGGCGAGCGTGCGGTGATCGGGACGGGTGGACTCGACGAGAGTGATCGCGCGCGCGATGTGCGCCCGCTTCCCGTCGAGCACCCCCTTCACATAGCTGTCGATGTCGATCTTCGCTGGCATCGGTTCAGCGGCTCACAGCTCGTGGCCGAGCGCGGCACCGAGCCGCGTCACCAGGTCGTACGCGGCATCCGGAATCACCGTGCCGGGCGGGAACACCGCCGTCGCACCCGCCTCGTGCAGCGCCTCGACGTCCTGCGGCGGAATCACCCCGCCCACCACGATCATGATGTCGTCGCGGCCCTCGGCGGCCAGCTCCTCGCGGAGCGCCGGTACGAGCGTGAGGTGTCCGGCGGCCAGCGAGGAGACGCCCACGATGTGCACGTCCGCCTCCACCGCCTGCCGTGCCACCTCGGCCGGCGTCTGGAACAGCGGGCCGACGTCGACGTCGAAGCCCAGGTCGGCGAAGGCCGTCGAGATCACCTTCTGGCCGCGGTCGTGGCCGTCCTGCCCCATCTTGGCGACCAGGATGCGCGGACGGCGTCCCTCGGCCTCCTCGAACTGGTCCACCAGCGCCCGGGTCCGGTCCACGGAAGGGGATTCACCTGCCTCATTGCGGTACACACCGGAGATCGTACGGACCTGGCCCGCATGCCTCCCGTACACCTTCTCCAGGGCGTCCGAGATCTCGCCCACGGTTGCCATCGCGCGTGCCGCGTCGACGGCGAGTGCCAGCAGATTTCCTTCGAGGCCGGGGCCGGGGGCCCGCTCGGCCGCCGCCGTCAGCGCCCGCAGAGCGACCCGGCAGGCCGACTCGTCACGCTCCTCGCGCAGCCGGCGCAGCTTCTCGATCTGCTGGGTGCGCACCGAGGAGTTGTCGACCTTGAGCACATCGATCTGCTCGTCGGTCTCCACCCGGTACTTGTTGACGCCGATCACCGGCTGGCGCCCGGAGTCGATCCGCGCCTGGGTACGGGCCGCGGCCTCCTCCACCCGGAGCTTCGGGATGCCCGCGTCGATGGCCTGCGCCATGCCGCCCGCCGCCTCGACCTCCTCGATATGCTGCCAGGCCCGGCGCGCCAGGTCGTACGTCAGCCGCTCCACGTACGCGCTGCCGCCCCACGGGTCGATGACCCGGCCGGTGCCCGACTCCTGCTGGAGCAGCAGCTGGGTGTTCCGGGCGATCCGCGCCGAGAAGTCCGTCGGCAGGGCGAGGGCCTCGTCGAGCGCGTTGGTGTGCAGCGACTGGGTGTGCCCCTGGGTCGCGGCCATCGCCTCCACACAGGTCCGGGTGACGTTGTTGAAGACGTCCTGCGCGGTCAGCGACCACCCCGATGTCTGCGAATGAGTGCGCAGCGACAGCGACTTGGCGTTCTTCGGCTCGAACTCCTTGACCAGCTTCGCCCAGAGCAGCCGGGCCGCCCGCAGCTTCGCGATCTCCATGAAGAAGTTCATGCCGATCGCCCAGAAGAACGACAGCCGCGGCGCGAACGCGTCCACGTCCAGTCCGGCGTCCCGCCCGGCCCGCAGATACTCCACCCCGTCCGCGAGGGTGTACGCCAGCTCCAGATCGGCGGTCGCCCCCGCCTCCTGGATGTGATAGCCGGAGATGGAGATCGAGTTGTAGCGCGGCATCTTCTGCGAGGTGTACGCGAAGATGTCGGAGATGATCCGCATCGAGGGCTTCGGCGGATAGATGTACGTGTTGCGGACCATGAACTCCTTCAGAATGTCGTTCTGAATGGTTCCGGCCAGCTTTTCGGGCCCGACGCCCTGTTCCTCGGCGGCCACGATGTACAGCGCGAGTACGGGGAGCACCGCGCCGTTCATCGTCATCGACACCGACATCCGGTCCAGCGGGATGCCGTCGAAGAGCTGCCGCATGTCGTAGATCGAGTCGATCGCCACGCCCGCCATGCCGACGTCGCCGGTCACCCGCGGGTGGTCGCTGTCGTAGCCGCGGTGGGTCGGCAGGTCGAAGGCGACGGAGAGGCCCTTCTGCCCGGCCGCGAGGTTGCGGCGGTAGAAGGCGTTGGACTCCTCGGCGGTGGAGAACCCGGCGTACTGCCGGATCGTCCAGGGCTGGTTGACGTACATCGTCGGATACGGGCCCCGAAGATACGGGGCCATGCCCGGATACGTACCGAGGAAGTCGAGTCCCTCCAGGTCGCGCCCGGTGTACAGCGGCTTGACCGCGATGCCTTCCGGGGTCTCCCACAGCAGATCGTCGTCGGAACTTCCGGAGGACTCCTTCACCGAGGCGCGCCACTGGTCCTCGGACACCTCGGCAGCGCCGCCCGGTCCGAGCTCGATGTCGGAGAAGTCAGGGATACGCATTACGCCACACCCATACGGTCGAGAAGGGAAGAGAGCACGGTCACCACATCGGAGCCCGCGAAGACGTACTCGTCGACACCGGTGTAATCGCCGGGTCGGCCCGCGAGGAACACCCGCTGGGCACCGGCCGAGCCCAGTACCTCGGCGACCGCCCCGGCCTGCTCGGCATACAGGGTGTCGCTGGAGCAGAGGCACGCCACGGTGGCTCCGCTGGCCCTGAAGGCCTCGGCGGCCGTTGCCGCGTCGACCGTGACCGGGTCGTGGACCGGTTCGATCCCGCCCGCCTGGAACAGGTTCGAGGCGAAGGATGCCCGCGCGGTGTGCGCCGCGGCCGGGCCGAGCGCGGCGAGGAACACCCGTGGACGCTGCCCCGTCGCCGCCAGATGGGCGTCCGACCGGGAGCGCAGCGCCTCGAACGCCTCGTCACGGCGGACCCTGGGCAGACCGCCCGATCCCGTGGCGGACACCTCGGCGGGGGCCGCCTCACGCTCCACCTCGCGCTCCGCCAGCTGCGGGAACTCGCTGACCCCGGTGACCGGCTCCTTGCGCCGCGCCAGATCCCTGCTGCGCGCCGCCCAGGTGGCCGCGACACGCTCGCCGATCATTCCCGAGCGCAGGGCGGCCGCCTGCCCGCCCGACCGCTCGATCTCCTGGAAAAACGCCCAGGCGGCGTCGGCGAGTTCGGCGGTGAGCCGCTCCACGTACCAGGAACCACCCGCCGGGTCGATCACCCGGGCCAGATGCGACTCCTCCAGCAGGATCGTCGACGTATTACGGGCGATGCGCCGGGCGAACGCATCCGGCAGACCCAGGGCGTGATCGAACGGCAGTACGGTGACGGAGTCGGCCCCGCCGACACCCGCGCCCAGACATGCCAGCGTCGTCCGCAGCATGTTCACCCAGGGGTCGCGCCGCGTCATCATCACCGAGGACGTCACCGCGTGCTGGCGCTGCGCCCCGGCGTCGGCGGCCCCGCACACCTCGGCCACCCGGGCCCACAGCCGCCGTGCGGCCCGCAGCTTGGCGATGGTCAGGAACTGATCGGCCGTCGCCGCGTACCGGAACTCCAACTGAGCACAGGCCGCTTCGACGGAGAGCCCGGCCTCCGTCAACGCCCGAAGATAGGCGACGCCGGTCGCCAGCGAGGCGCCCAGCTCCTCGGCGGCCGAACCGCCGGCCTCGTGGTACGGCAGGGCGTCGACCGTCAGCGCCCGCAGTCCGGGATACTCCCGCGCACACCGCTGGGCCCAGCGGACCGCCGCCGTCAGGTCGGGTTTGGCGCCACTGCGGGCAGCCTGTCCGAGCGGGTCACCGCCGAGGTTGCCGCGCGCGGTCTGCGCGCCGACGCCCCGCTCCGCGAAGAGCCGCAGCAACTCCGTCGCCGCGGCGTCGAGTTCGCTGCCCGCGTCGAGCACCACGGGAGCCAGATCGAGATAGACGCCGTCCAGCGCCCCCGCCAGAGCGGATACCGGAACGCCACCGGTACCGCCCACGGTCAGCCACAGCGAGGTGACACCGTTCTCCAGATCGGCGAGTACCGCCTCATTGAGGCGTGCGGGATCCGACAGGGTGTGCCGCTGCCGAACGCCCCAGCCGCCCGACGTGTTGCCCTCGGCCTTGCCGCCGCGGGTGAAGGGGGCGAAGCCCGGATATCCGGCATCGGGCGCGCTGTCGCGCGAGGTATAGAGGGGGCGGGTGATGAGCCCGTCCTCCACTGTGGTGGACAGTGCTTCCTCGGCGGCCGAACCCGCAACATCCTTGCCCGACTTGCGCAGCACGCCTTCGACAAGGCTTTGCCACTGCTCATGGGCGGGGTGAGGGAATTCGGCGGCCAACGAAAGCCCGTCGGCAGGCAGGACCGTCATGCCCAGATGCTAGGTCAGGTCTCAGACGAGCAGCAGGGTCTCCGTCTGTGACCTTGCCCTCTCCGCACGCGCTTGATCCTTCACGCACGGTCGCGTAATCGACGTGGATCCAGGCCTTCGCGCTTCCTCCGGCGCATCTGGCATTTGCTCCATGGATCGCCTGGAAGGTTTGCAGATACTGCGTCGATACGAATATCTTGTCGCACATGCAGTCCTATACCATCGGGCAGGCGGCGCGTCTGCTGGGAGTCAGCCCCGACACGGCACGCCGCTGGGCGGACGCAGGAAGGGTCGCGACCCACCGAGACGAAGGCGGCCGCAGGCTCATCGACGGCCGTGATCTGGCCGCGTTCTCCATCGAGATCGGCCAGGGCGGGGGAGCCGAGGACGAGACCTCGTACACCTCGGCCCGCAACGCCTTCCCGGGCATCGTCACCGGAGTGAAGCTCGGCGATGTCGCCGCCCAGGTCGAGATCCAGGCAGGCCCGCACCGGCTGGTGTCGCTCCTCACCCGGGAAGCCGTGGAAGAACTCGGACTGGAGGTCGGCATGCAGGCCACCGCCCGCGTGAAGTCCACCAACGTGCACATCGACCGCGTCTGATCGCGCATCGTCTACGGCGCGCATCAACTCCAAGGAGCCCCGGCACCATGACGACCACCCTCAGCACACGCCGCGCCGCCGCTGCGATGATGACCGCCGCACTGCTGGTTCTGCTCGCCGCGTGCGGTAGCGGTGACGACAACAAGAAGGACTCCACAGGAAAGCCCGCAGCGTCGTCCGGTGCCCCCGGGGGCCAGCTGACGGTGCTGGCCGCGTCCTCGCTCACCGATGTGTTCAAGACCGCGGGTGCCGCGTACGAGAAGGAACACCCGGGTACGAGGGTGACGTTCTCCTTCGCCGGATCCCAGGAACTCGCCGCCCAGGTGAAGCAGGGCGCACCTGCAGACGTCCTGGTCACCGCAGACACGAAGACCATGGACGGTCTGAAGTCCGACACCGGCACTCCCACCGTCATCGCCAGGAACCGTCTCGTCATCGCCACCGGGGAGGGCAACCCGGAGAAGATCGCGAATTTGAAGGACCTGACCGACCCCGAGCTCAAGGTGGTCCTGGCCGCCCCCGAGGTTCCGGTCGGCCGCTACAGCCAGCAGGTCCTCGACGCCCAGAACCTCGATGTCGAGCCGGTCTCCCAGGAGCCCAACGTCCGCGCCGCGCTCACCAAGGTCGAGCTGGGCGAGGCCGACGCAGGCATCGTCTACAAGACGGACGCAGCCACAGTGACCGACAAGGTCGACGCCGTCGACATCCCCGACGCGCAGAACGCCGTCGCCTCCTACCCGGCGGCTACGCTGCGGCAGTCCGAGAACGCCGAGGCCGCCACGGCGTTCGTGAAGTGGCTGAGCACCCCCGAGGCGCAGAAGGTCTTTCAGGCAGCGGGCTTCCAGCAGCCTTGACCGGCGTGCCGTACGTACCGCACAGGGGCTGCCCGGGCCGGGGGGGGACGGGACAGCCCGCGCGGCTGAGACAGTCCTGCACGTACCGACCCATCCCGGGAACCTCCGATGAGAGCCCTCCGTAGCCGTGTGTCCGGCGCGCGCACCCCCGTAGCCCTGGCGCTCCCCGCGCTGCTCGCCGTCGCGTTCCTGTCGATCCCGCTGATCGGCATCCTGGCCCGTACCTCCTGGGCCGACCTGGGCACCCATCTGACCAGCCCGGGTGTCACAGAGGCGCTCAGGCTGTCCATGGTCGTCTCCTTCTGGGCCCTGGGCCTCTCGCTTCTGCTCGGGGTGCCCCTGGCCTGGCTGCTGGCCCGGGTCGACTTCCCGGGCAAGGTGCTCGTCCGCTCACTGGTCCTCCTGCCGATGGTGCTGCCGCCCACCGTCGGAGGCGTGGCGCTCCTCCTGGGCTACGGCCGCCGGGGGCTGCTCGGCCCCTGGTTGGAGGACACCTTCGGGATCACTCTGCCGTTCCACACCTCGGGCGCGGTGGTCGCGGCGACCTTTGTCGCGATGCCGTTCCTCGTCATCAGTCTCGAAGGAGCACTGACCGGCCTGCGCCCCTCGTACGAGGAGACCGCGGCCTCCCTGGGGGCCTCACCGGCCCGGGTGTTCTTCACAGTCACCCTCCCGATGGTCGCCCCCGGTCTCGCCGCCGGGGCCGCACTGACCTGGGCGCGGGCGCTCGGCGAGTTCGGTGCGACCATCACCTTCGCGGGCAACCTGCCGGGCACCACCCAGACGCTGCCCCTCCAGGTCTACCTGCTCCTCCAGGACTCCCCGGAGGCCGCGACCTCGGTCTCGCTCCTGCTGCTCGCCATCGCCATGGCCGTACTCATCGCTCTGCGCGGGCGCTGGATGGGAGCGCCGCGTGACCGCCCACGCGGACCCGTTCCCGCCGCGGACGGCCCGGACGGTACGGACACGGCAGGCCTTCCGGCCACCCGGCCGGGCCGCGAAACGCCCCCGGCTCCGCAGGAACGCCGCTCGATGTACGCCGAGGTCACCGGCTTCAACCAGCTGACCCTCGACGCGCCGTCCGGCACCACGATCGCCGTCGTCGGACCCAATGGCGCGGGCAAGACGACCCTTCTGCGCGCCCTCCTCGGCCTGACCCCGCGCGCCCGGGCCCGGCTGCGCCTCGGCGACACCGACGTCACCGCATTGCCCCCGCACCGCCGCCAGGTCGCCTGGGTGCCGCAGAACGGTGCGCTCTTCCCGCATCTGAGTGCACTGGCGAACACGGCATACGGGCTCCGCGCCCACGGCGCCACCCGGGCCGAGGCCCGCCGCGAGGCGCAGCAGTGGCTCGACCGGCTGGGCGTCGGCCATCTCGCCCACCGCAGGCCCGCCCAGCTCTCCGGGGGCCAGGCCCAACGGGTGGCCCTGGCCAGGGCGCTCGCCGCCCGCCCCTGGCTGCTATTGCTCGATGAACCGCTCGCCGCCCTCGACCAGACCACCCGCGCCCATGTCCGGCACACCCTGCGCACCCACCTCGCCGGGTTCGGCGGTGTCTGTCTGATCGTTACCCACGACCCCGTCGAAGCGGTTTCACTGGCCGACCGGGTACTCGTACTCGACGAGGGCCGCACCCTCCAGTACGCGGCACCGGCCGAGGTGACCCGGCATCCGCGCTCGCCCTGGGTCGCCCGGATGCTCGGCCGCAACGCCTGGCCCGGCACCGCCGCATCCGACGGCACCCTCACCCTCGCCGACGGCGGCCGGCTGGTCGTCGCGGACTCCCTTGCCGAGGGGGCGGACGCCCTCGCGATCATTGCGCCGGAAGCGGTGTCCGTGCACCACGACAGGCCCGGGGGAAGCCCCCGCAACGTCTGGCCCGGAACCGTCCGCGAACTCACAGCCGTGGGCAGTCGGCTCCGGGTGTTGATCGTCTCCGACGAGGTACCGGACCTTATCGCCGAGATCACCCCCGAAGCGGCGACGGAACTGGGTCTCGTGGAGGGAACGGCCGTGTGGACCAGCGTCAAGGCAACCGAGGTCACCGTCGTATCACTGTGACCGAATCACCTCTGCGTCAATAGATTGCGGATGATTCGCCATAATGCAGCGTCAAATGAGCGAAGTTACGCTGCCGGCCTTCCATTCATAAGGAGAGCACGCCCGTGTGCGCTGAACGGCGGACGCGGCCGCCTCTGCGAAGTTCGCCGAACGCGATGCCCAGAAAGCGGCCGAACAGGAGATGCGGCAGTACGCCGTCCAGCAGCAGGTGCCCGCCGCGCCGCCCGTGGACGATCTCATCAGCGGGCTGGAGCGGCTGGTCGAGCTGAGAAGCAGGGCATCCTGACCGATGCCGAGTTCGAGGCGCGGAAGGCGAAGATCCTGGCGGACTGACCCGGGCCGGACTGCGGCGGGGAATCGTGCGGCCGGAAATTCGACGACCGTCGGCCCCGCCCATGCGCCAACAGCTGTTCCTCTCAAGCGAGATGTCCGGGAAACATGGCACGTTAAATGCGCCGTGCCCCTGACCTGGAGGGAAGCCATCGCGTTTTCACATTTCCTTTATCTCTTTACGGTGTTCTCGATCGGCGCCCCTCCGGCGTTTTACTTTGTCGATCTCCCGACCGCGTGCGACGTTTGATCCGGTCAAGTCGAATCAATTCGGATACGTGTCGGGAAAAGGGGAGTTCATCGTGCAGACCGCCAGGGCCGTCCCGGCATCCACCGTCATCAATCTGCGCGACCTGGGCGGCATCGCTCTGGGACCTGACCGCCGGGTCCGGCCGGGCATCGTGCTGCGCTCCGGTCAGCTCAGTGGGCTGGATGCGGCGCAGGACGTGGCGGTGGCCGCGCTCGGCATCCGTACCGTCGTCGATCTGCGGAACGCCGACGAGCGCGCGGCGGCCCCCGACCGGCTGCCGCCCGGTGCCCGGCTGTTCGTCGCCGATGTGCTCGGCGACAATCCGGGCGTGGCACCCGCCCGGCTGCGCGCGCTGCTCGCCGACCCGGTCGCGGCGGAGCAGCTGTTGGGGAGCGGGAAGGCCGAGGACATGTTCGCCGAGACCTACCGGCAGATGGTGCTCTCGCCGGGTGCCGCCGCCGCATACCGGGCCTTCGTCGAGACGGCTGCCGACGACCGCGCCCGCCCGGTGCTCTTCCACTGCACGGCCGGAAAGGACCGCACCGGCTGGGCCGCCGCGCTGCTCCTGATGCTGGTCGGTGCGTCACGGGATGTGGTGCGGGCGGAGTTCCTCGCGGTGAACCCGGTGGTACGGGTCGCCTACGCCCCGTACGTACAGGGCTTTCTCGACGCGGGCGGTGACCCGGAGATCGCGTCGGCGATCACCGAGGTCCGCCCCCGTTACCTCGACATGGCGCTGGATGCCATGGACGAGAGGTGGGGCGGGCTCGACGGGTATGTGCGCGATGGCCTGAGGATTCCGGAGGCCGCGGTGGAGCGGCTGCGCACCGGGCTCGTGGTGTCCGCCTGAGAGCCTGTCGGGTGAGCTCCGACCGGGCGGCCACGCCGAGGCCGCGCTGAGGGGGAGGAGGGCGGGGTGAAGGCGGCGGCGGACCGTGCGGCCGGTGGGCTGCAGATATCCGACGGCGGCTGCACGCCGGACCTCGAAACACCCACGGTCCGAGCCGGGGCCCGCACCGAGCGTTCACTGTCCGGGTGGCGGCGTCGGAGAAGGGTGCCGACGACCATCAGGAGAGCGGGTCCAGGCCCCCGGCGGGCACGCACACTGAGTCGGGTGCAGGTGGTGGGGTGCGAGCCCGCGGTGCTGCGCCGACGCCCGTTGCGAGGTGGCCGACGCGGGCATGGGGTGCTCCCATGACCCTGGGTATCGTGAAGGGGTCGCACTATAAAACCTCCGAGAGGGGTGTACGTTGACCGAGCGCAAGCCTGCGGGCGTCAGCTTCGAATCATGGGTCGACAAGCAGATCCGCGAGTCCGAGCAGCGCGGCGACTTCTCGCAGTTGCCGGGATTCGGCAAGCCGCTCGACGGTCTGGACGCCCCCTACGACGAGACCTGGTGGATCAAGCAGAAGATGCAGCGGGAGGGGGTGTCGGTGCTCCCGCCGACACTGGCGCTGCGAAAGGAGGCGGAGGACGTCCGCGGCGCCGTGTCCGGGGCGCGGACGGAGGCCGAGGTGCGGCGCATGCTGAGCGAGGTCAACGAGAAGATCCGGGCAGCCATCAGGCGGCCGCCGCCTGGGCCCCTGCTGAATCTCAAGCCGTTCGACATCGACGCCGTGGTCGAGGAGTGGCGCGCGGCGCACCGGCCCTCGTAGCCCTCCGGGGCCATCGGGTTCGCAAGCAGGTGCCCTGCAGCCGGATGCGTAATACTCCCTCTATGGAATCGAGCATTACGCGTCCGGGTAGCGGGGCACGCCGCGAGACGGTACGGATCAGGCGGGCGACGGCACGGGACGCCAAACGGCTCACCCGGTTGGTCAGGACCTCCCGCGCCTATGAGGGGCCCTACGCCGCCATGGTTGCCGGATACCGGGTCGGGCCCGACTACGTCGAGACCCACCAGGTCTTCGCGGCCGTCGAGGCCGACACCGACCGCCTCCTCGGTTTCTACTCGCTGATCCTCGTCCCGTCGGAACTCGACCTCATGTTCGTCGCCGACGATGTGCAGGGACTCGGGATCGGGCGGCTGCTCATCGGGCATCTGCGCGACGAGGCGGAGCGCGCAGGACTTACCGGCGTCCGCATAGTCTCGCATCCACCCGCCGAGGGCTTCTACCGGAGTGTGGGTGCCCGGCGGACCGGCACCCTTGCGGCCAACCCGCCCGCGGTGATGTGGGACCGGCCCGAATTGGAACTGCCGGTCGCCCGACCCTGGTAGGGGGGTCCGGCCGGACCCCGTGCGCGAAACCCGGCCGAACCCCCTTTCACGCACGTCGTATTACGAGGGGTAGCCGCCGTACGGGCGGGGGGGGGTCCGGCCGGACCCCGTGCGCGAAACCCGGCCGAACCCCCCTTTCACGCACGTCGTATTACGAGGGGTAGCCGCCGTACGGGCGCGTGATGATCTCCATGGCGTGACCGGCGGGATCGAGGAAGTAGAGACCCCGGCCGCCGTCGTTGTGGTTGATCTCGCCCGGATGCTTCTGATGCGGATCGGCGTAGTACGTGATCCCGAGCTCCTTGATACGGGCGTACGCCGTGTCGAACTCCGCCTCCGAGACGAGGAAGGCGTAGTGCTGCATGGCGATCGATGCCTCGGGAATGGTCGCGAAGTCCAGCGTGACCCCGTTCGCGGTGGCGACCGCGATGAACGGGCCCCATTCCGCACCGACTTCCAGACCCAGTATGTCCGCCAGGAACTCGGCGGATTCCCGGTTGTCCCGGGCGTGAATGATGGTGTGATTCAACTCGACTGACACTGTGGAATGCCTCCAACGGGCATCTCACGGGCACCTCCACGCCTCACCCGGCCGGTGACCGACGCGCGATGCCGTACTGAAGATCCTAGGCGGGGTCGTGCCGATCGTCGAGAAGGGCTGAGGCTCGACGTGAGGTCTACGGTGGGGAAGGGGGAACAGCGGCGCACTCCGCGTATCCGGACGGAGGCTCACGGTGACCTCGACCTCTCGATTTCCCGGCGGCCGGGGCGGCGGCACGGGCCGGAACGAAACGCCCGAGGAACGGGCGGACCGGCAGTGGGCCGAACTGCTCCAGGAGCTGCGGGTGGCCCAGACGGGCGTCCAGATCCTGTTCGGTTTCCTGCTCGCCGTCGTCTTCCAGCCGCGCTTTGCCGAGCTGTCGGACACCGACCGCACCATCTATGTGGTCACCGTGATGCTGGGCTCCGCCACCGTGGCCGCCCTGATCGGGCCCGTGTCGTACCACCGACTGCTCACCGGGCGACGGCTCAAACCGCAGACGGTCGCCTGGGCGTCACGGCTGACCGTGCTCGGGCTGGTCCTGCTGCTGTGCACCATGTGTTCCGCGCTGCTGCTCATCCTGCGGGTGGCCCTGCACAATTCCCTCGCCCTGTGGCTGGTCGGCGGCATGGCGTTGTGGTTCCTGGTCTGCTGGTTCGTGTTCCCGGCCTGGGCGCTGACCCGCTCCTTGTCCGAAGACGAGAAGTGACCGCCGTACGGGATGGTCGGTTCAGCCGGCATCGCCCGCGGCGGGGCCCCGGACGTTCGTGACCGTGAAGAGCCCGCCGTCCGGGTCCACCAGGGTCGCCTCGCTGCCCTGCCCCAGCTGACGCTGCTCGACCAGGCTGCCGCCGTTCTGCCGTGCCGCCTCGACCGTGGTCGCCACATCGGCGACGGGGAAGTGGACCTGCCAGTGCGGGCGGACCAGGGGATCGGGTGCCGCCTCCACCGCGCCGGAGCTGATCCGGGCGAGCTGACGCCCGTCGCAGTCGACGATGACCTCGTCCTTCTCGTACGACACCTCACAGCTCCCGGGACGCCCACTCGCCCAGTCGAGCACCCCGCCGTAGAAGATCGCGGCATCGAAGGCGTTCCTGGTGTGCAGTCGCAGCCAGGCATGCGAGCGGTTGTCCGGTGCGGGGGGTGAGGTCGCCGGCTCGGTCCGTTCCCAGATACCGAACACCGCACCGTCGAGGTCCGCCGCCAGTGCCCCGCGCCCCTTGCCGAGCGCGAGCGGCCCCACCGCGACCGTTCCGCTGCGCTCACGGATGCGTGAGGCCGCCACGTCGGCGTCGGGGACGGCGAAGTAGGGGGTCCACGCCACGGACACCTGGTAGGCGGTCGCCACCGCGCCGATGCCTGCGACCGGCACATCCCCGCGGCGTGCGACGGAGAACTCCTGCCCCAGCTTGCCCGGCCGGAAGGTCCAGCCCAGAACGGCGGCGTAGAACCCCTGCGCCGATTCCAGGTCGCGGGTCATGAGATTGACCCAGCAGGGCGCTGCGGATCCGGTCAGCGGCGCCGGCATCGACGCCGCCCCAGGATGGCTTCCGGTCATGGTCCTACTGCCTTCATCGGTTCTGCGGCCCGCGTGTGCCGACGGCCCCTCACCAGCCTCACCGCGGGTGGTCGCTCCCGCAACACGCGCCGCCGCCGCGCGCCTCGCCGCGGGGTGCAGCAAGGCAGCAGTCCACCCGCCCCCGAGTAGGTCAGTCGCGCTGCTCGTCGCTGTCACGACGGATGGTTTCGCTCCCGTGGTCACCGAGCTCATAGGGGGACAGGCCCCGGCCATCGGGCGGGAAGCTGTCGTAGCCGTGGACATCGCGCTGCTCGATATGGCTCCGGTGGTCCGGCCGCAGCGGCTGCTCCTCGGGCCGGGGCGGAGGCAGCTCCTGGGCCCGGCGCCGCTGGCCCAGCCAGAAGGCACCGATCAGCACGCCCACCAGCGCCACCCCGACAATGCCCATCACCGCCCCGGTCGCGCCCCGGCCGACGGCGAGGGAGAGGGCCAGTGAACTGAGGTCTCCGTTCGATACGTCCATGCCTCCCAGATACCCCGAGGCGGAGGCATCACTCGGTAATCCACTATGAATTCATGTTTTAAGTGGATATGAACCTAAAAATGTTTCGGTCTCATGGGTTGATCAACGACGTCCTCCGATGCCTGGCCCCATCCACCTGTCGACGGCTTCGTGTCGCCGTCACCCAGCCGCGGGGCGAGCCTGAAGGAGATCCTCGAATCGCTGGAGGAAACCGATGGGAGTGCCGAATCCGCTCAGCCGGTGGCCGGTCCACCGACCGCTGACCGGCGGTGATCCGCTGCGCAGAGGGCGTGCCGCGATATCACCGACGACCGAAGGCCTCAGGCCCCGCACCGCCACGTCCGGCCGGGTCGTACCGTCTGTCTGCGACCCGCAGCCCCTCGACCTGGAGGCCGCCATGGGCATGGCCGCCGACCGGGGCTCGCCGCCTCGGCCTGCACACGCTCGGGATCTTCGAGGCAGGCATCGCCTCTGCCGAGGGCCCGTCCACACCATCGCTCCCCAATACGGGGACGTCACCCACAACGCCGAGCGGAGGGAACCGCGGTGAACAGCATCAAGGAGAAGCGGACGGAGGAGAGCCCGCACGGCCAGGACGTCTCGGTGGTCATCAGCGGCTGCGATACGGCCGACGCGCGGATGGTCTTCGACGCGCTGCGGGCCGCTTTCACCACCGACCGGGCCTCGGTCGACATACCGAAGAAACTCGCCAAGAGGCGCCCCACCGCATGGGTGGCGACCGTCGATGTCACCGAGGAGAGAGTGGTCTCGGGATCGGTCGCACTCGGCGCGCCCGTGTCGATCGATGTGCAGGGCGGTTACTGGGCGGTCGAACGGCTCCGACGGAGCCTGGCGCACGCCTTCGACGTACGGGTCGTCGGGACGGTCTCCGGAGACCAGGAGGAAGAGGTGCGCCTTTGCCTGAAGAGCCGAGGGAGCCGAGAAAGCCGATAGGGCGGGAGAGCCGATAGGCCGGTAGACCGACAGCCCACGGCCCGGCGACGGATCAATGGAGCAGGAAGCGATCGCATATCTGGTAGAAAGCGGACAAAAGTTCACCCCTGAAAGGTGCGAGTGAGTGGACCCCTCTCGCGGGCGGGACGACGCTGTGCGACAGCCGGGAGCAACCGGTGACCGTTCCACCCTGACCCTGCACATCAACGGAGCCGAGCAGACCCTGACGCTCGATCACCGCACCACGGTCCTGGACGCCCTGCGCGAACACCTCGACCTCACCGGCGCGAAGAAGGGCTGCGATCACGGACAGTGCGGGGCCTGCACCGTCATCGTCGACGGGCGGCGCGCCAACAGTTGCCTGCTGCTCGCCGTCGCCCACGACGGTGCCCGCATCACCACCGTCGAGGGCCTCGCCGACGGCGACCGGCTTCACCCCGTCCAGGAAGCCTTCCTGGACCGCGACGCCCTGCAGTGCGGCTACTGCACACCCGGCCAGATCTGCTCGGCCGTCGGCATGCTCGGTGAGGCGGCGGACGGCTTCCCGTCCCATGTCACCGCGCGCACCGCATCCGTATCCACCCCGGCGCCGCTCGACGCCCCCGAGATCCGCGAGCGGATGAGCGGCAACCTGTGCCGCTGCGGCGCCTACCCCCGCATCGTCGAGGCGATCGAGGACGTGGCGCCGTGAAACCCTTCGCCTACCTCCGCGCCCGGTCCACTGCCGAAGCGGTCCGTGAGAGCTCGGCCCACCCCGGCGCCGGATTCCTCGGCGGCGGCACCAACCTCGTCGACCTGATGAAGCTCGGTGTGGAAACCCCCGACCTGCTCATCGACATCAGCCGACTGCCCCTGGACCGGGTGGTCGACACCGACGACGGCGGACTGCGCATCGGCGCGACCGTACGCAACAGCGATCTGGCCGCCCATCCAGCCGTACGCGCCCGCTACCCCGTCCTGTCGCAGGCACTGCTGTCCGGCGCGTCAGGGCAGCTCCGCAACACGGCCACCACCGGCGGCAACCTGCTGCAGCGCACCCGGTGCCCCTACTTCCAGGACACCTCCAAACCCTGCAACAAGCGGGAACCAGGCACCGGCTGCCCCGCCCTCGAGGGCGCTCACCGCGATCTCGCCGTACTCGGTCACTCCGAGCACTGCGTCGCCACCCACCCGTCCGACATGGCCGTCGCCCTGTCCGCCCTCGACGCCACGGTCCAACTGCACGGGCCGGATGGCGAACGGACCGTATCCGCCGCCGAATTCCACCGGCTGCCGGGCGACACCCCCCACCGGGACACCGAGATCCGGCCGGGCGAGCTCATCACCGAGGTGGTGCTGCCGCCGCGCCCGGACGGCACAGGGTCCCTCTACCGCAAGGCGCGCGACCGCGCCTCGTTCGCGTTCGCCCTCGCGTCCGTCGCCGCGGTACTGAGCGTCCGCGACGGACGGATCGAGCACGCGGCGCTGGCCTTCGGCGGGCTCGCCCACCGGCCCTGGCGCGCGCACGCCGCAGAAGACGTGCTCCGGGGCGCACCGGCCACCGACGAGACCTTCGCGCGGGCCGTGGACGCCGAACTCGCCGCGGCCCGGCCGTTGCGCGACAACGCGTTCAAAGTGGGCCTGGCCCGAAATCTGGCTGTCGACGCACTGGCCGAACTCGCCGCCGACAGCTGAGCACGCGCAGAAAACGCCGACCCGCAGACGTGAGGACCCCGTCATGAGCCAGGCCCCTCCACCCCTGGGCACCCCCGTCGTCCGCCGCGAGGGCCGGGACAAGGTCACGGGCACCGCCCGCTACGCCGCCGAGCACACCCCGCCGGGCTGTCTGTACGGCTGGCCCGTCCCCGCCACGATCGCCCGTGGTCGCGTCAGCGCAATCCACGTCGACGAGGCACTGGCCGCGCCGGGCGTGCATGCCGTCCTCAGCCACGACAACGCCCCGCGGCTGAAGCAGACCGACGACCCGATCCTCGCAGTCCTGCAGGACGACCGGGTTCCGCACCGCGGCCGGTACGTCGCGCTCGTGGTGGCCGACACGCTCGACCACGCCCGCGCCGGGGCCGAGGCGCTGCAGATCGCGTACGAAACCGTCGAGCACGATGTCCTCCTGTCCGAGGACCACCCCGGCCTGTACACCCCAAAGACCGTCAACGGCGACTACCCGGCCGTCCGCGAACGAGGCGACGCCGACCGGGCCTTCGCCATGGCGCCCGTACAGGTCGACGCCATCTACACCATCGGCGCCCTGCACAACCACCCCATGGAGCCGCACGCCTCCACCGCACAGTGGACTCAAGACGGGCGACTGACCGTCCACGACTCCAGCCAGGGCTCCACCAAGGTCCGCGAAAGCCTCGCCACCGCCTTCGGACTCCGGCAGCAGCAGGTCACCGTGTTCTCCGAACACGTCGGCGGCGGCTTCGGCTCCAAGGGCACCCCGCGCCCGCAGGCCGTCCTGGCCGCCATGGCCGCGCGCCACACCGGGCACCCCGTCAAGGTCGTCCTGCCCCGACGCCAGCTGGCTGCCGCGGTCGGCCACCGCGCCCCCACCGTGCAGCACCTCCGGCTCGGCGCCGAACTCGACGGCACCCTCACCTCGGTCACCCATGAGGTCATCACCCACACCTCCACCCTCAAGGAGTTCGTGGAGCAGGCAGCCGTAGCGACTCGCATCATGTACGGGTCGGCTCATAGCCGTACCACCCACCGGGTGACCGCCCTGGATGTGCCGAGCCCTTCCTGGATGCGCGCACCGGGCGAGGCCCCGGGCATGTACGCGCTGGAATCCGCCATGGACGAACTTGCCGCGGCACTCGGCATCGATCCCGTCGAACTGCGGCTGCGCAACGATCCGGTGAACGAACCCGACTCGGGCCGTGCGTTCAGCAGCCGAGGCCTCGCCGCCTGTCTGGAGGAGGGCGCCGCACGCTTCGGCTGGTACGACCGCGATCCGCGCCCCGCGATCCGCGAAGAGGGGCCGCTGCTGCTCGGCACGGGCGTCGCCTCCGCCACGTACCCCGTGTACCTCGCCGCCTCCAGCGCCTCGGCGCACGCGGAACCCGACGGCTCGTACCGCATCCAGGTCAACGCCACCGACATCGGCACGGGCGCCCGCACCGTCCTCGCGCAGATCGCGGCCGCCGTACTGGACACCCCGGTGGAGAACGTCCGGATCGACATCGGCAGCAGTGATCTGCCTGCCGCCCCACTGGCCGGCGGATCCTCGGGCACGGCCTCCTGGGGCTGGTCCGTGCACAAGGCGTCCACCGCCCTCCTGCGGCAGTTGCGCGAGCGCACCGGTCCCCTTCCCGCCGAGGGGCTGACGGTCTTCGCGGACACCGAGCAGGAGACCTCCGGGGAGTCTCCGTACGCACGGCATGCGTTCGGTGCGCACTTCGCCGAGGTCGCCGTCCACTCCCGTACCGGAGAAGTGCGGATGCGGCGGATGCTCGGCGTCTTCGCCGCCGGGCACATCCTCAACTCCCGTACCGCCCGTTCCCAGTTCATCGGCGGCATGACCATGGGAATCGGCATGGCCCTGACCGAGGCCAGCACCATGGATCCCGTATACGGCGACTTCACCGAGTGCGATCTCGCCTCCTACCATGTGCCGGTCTGCGCCGACGTGCCGGAGATCGAGGCGCGCTGGATCGACGAGGACGACCCGCATCTCAACCCGATGGGCAGCAAGGGCATCGGTGAGATCGGCATCGTCGGCGCTGCGGCAGCAGTCGGCAACGCCGTCCGGCATGCCACCGGCGTCCGGTTGCGCAGTCTCCCTATCACCCCCGACACGCTGTTGCCATATCTACTCTGACCTGGGCGGACCTTTCCTGTACGGCAAGTCCGCCGGCCCTTGTGTTGCGCAACCGGCTCTGCCGGGTCACCCTGTGGAGTGACCCAGAAGTGACATCTGCTCACTCTTCGTATTCGGGGGTCGTTGGTTCAATGGGGCGAAGGAAGTGGGCCTCGATGTGAGGAGCCTCGACGATGACCGTTCAACTCGACCGGCACTACCTGGTCGAAATCCAGGTTTCGGCAGAGCGTGTTTCCCAACTGCGGCGGATCATCGCCGCGCACCTCCGCCACTGGAGCCTCGAACTTCATATCCGGCCGGTGTGCCAGGGGGTGGAGGAACTGCTGACCAATGTCCACCGGCATGTCGGTGACGACAACAACTGTGTCGTCGAAATCCGCTGGTCCGGGCGGCATCTCACGGTCTCCGTCGCCGACAACGGCTCGGAGATGCCGCGGCTGCTCAGCACCGGCGGCGGTGGTCTCAGCCGTGTCATGGCCCTGAGCGACAGTTGGGGGACCTGCCGTACCGCCGAAGGCAAAGTCGTCTGGTTCACCCGGTACGCGAAGGAGCCGCACACCGTCGACCTGGAGCCGCCGGCGCCGCTGCCCGGTGTGCGGGAATTCCGCCGTATGCCCGCGGCCGTTCCCGTCACGGTCCCCGAAGCCGCGGCGGCATCCGACGCCGAACCCGCTCTCGTCTGAGACGGGTCACCAGGACCGGTACTGCCGACTTCCCTGCCTGCTGAAACGCTCCCGGCGCGGACGGCGTGCACACCGCATGCATGGTCCGCGCCGGTCGGGTATCCGCCCGGCAGGGCCCGCGTTGCGGCACGGCGCACGGCGCGGCACGGTCGAAGTACCGAGGCAAGGAGAGCACAGCCATGCCCATCGCGACGGTCAACCCCGCGAACGGCGAGACCCTCAGAACGTTCGACGCACTGGGAGCGGCGGAGATCGAGCAGCGGCTCGACGCCGCCGACACCGCGTTCCGGCAGTACCGGATCACCGGGTTCGACGAGCGGGCCCGGCTGCTG
The DNA here is from genome assembly GCF_055563255.1 of Streptomyces sp. NPDC002958. Classification (NCBI taxonomy): domain Bacteria; kingdom Bacillati; phylum Actinomycetota; class Actinomycetes; order Kitasatosporales; family Streptomycetaceae; genus Streptomyces; species Streptomyces sp. NPDC002958. Next base: position 95,644 of record NZ_JBVHDS010000015.1, read on the forward strand.
AACACGGCCGCCGGTCTTCTCGACGAGGACCAGCAGGACATTGCGTACACCATGACCATAGAAATGGGCAAACCCGTCACGGCGGCCCGCGCGGAGGCCGCCAAGTGCGCGAAGGCGATGCGCTGGTACGCGGCCCACGCCGAGGAACTCCTCGCGGACGAGCATCCGCCGACGGCCGATGTGCAGGACTCCGGGGCCTCCCGGGCCTATGTCCGCTACCGCCCGCTGGGCGCCGTCCTCGCCGTGATGCCGTGGAACTTCCCACTCTGGCAGGTCGTACGGTTCGCCGCCCCCGCGCTGATGGCCGGAAACGTCGGCCTGCTCAAGCACGCGTCGAACGTCCCGCAGACCGCGATGTACCTGGAGGGTCTGTTCCGCCGGGCGGGATACCCGGCGGGATGCTTCCAGACCCTGCTCGTGGGATCCGGAGCGGTCGAGTCGATCCTGCGTGACCGCCGGGTCGCCGCCGTCACTCTCACCGGCAGTGAGCCGGCCGGGCGCTCGGTCGCGTCGATCGCGGGCGACGAGGTGAAGCACACCGTCCTGGAACTGGGCGGCAGCGACCCGTATCTCGTCCTGCCGTCGGCGGACGTCGCCAGGGCCGCCCGTACCGCCGTGACCGCCCGGGTGCAGAACAACGGCCAGTCCTGCATCGCCGCCAAACGGTTCATCGTTCACACGGAGGTGTACGAGGAGTTCGCCGAGCGGTTCACCGCGGGCATGCGCGATCTGACGGTCGGCGACCCGCTGCTGGAATCCACCGACGTCGGCCCCCTTTCCAGCGAACAGGGCCGTGCCGACCTGGAGGAACTGGTGGACGACGCGGTACGGCAGGGCGCGGGAGTGCTGTGCGGAGGCGGTCGGCCCGACGGACTGGCCCCGGAGCTGGGGCGGGGCTGGTTCTACGCCCCCACCGTCCTCACCGGGATCACACCCGCCATGCGCATCCACCGCGAGGAGACCTTCGGCCCCGTCGCCACGCTCTACCGCGTCGATGGGCTCGACGAAGCCGTGGCGCTCGCCAACGACAGCCCCTTCGGTCTCAGCTCCAACGTATGGACCCGCGACGCCGACGAGGCCCGTCGCTGTGTACGCGATCTGGAGGCGGGTGGTGTCTTCTTCAACGGCATGACGGCGTCCCATCCGGCGCTGCCCTTCGGCGGCGTGAAGCGCTCCGGCTACGGACGTGAACTCGCCGGGCACGGCATCCGCGAATTCTGCAACGCGACCACGGTCTGGTACGGCCCCTGATGCCCCTCCAGGCAGACCTTGCCCCGTCGTGCCGCCCAGCACGCACGCTCGCGGCGTTGGCCACAAGCCCTGTAGCTCCTTCCCTGAGCTTCGACTTCGTTCGAGCAGGGGAGACCCCATCCAAGGACTTCCGGCCGCCTTGCGCTCGCACGCACTGGACGACGCTCCTTCCGGGCACACACTGCCGGGCACGGCACCAGCCCGTCGGCGCCACGGCCTAGGAGACACACATGACTCACGCCGCCCACCCGGCTGCGACGCCGGGCCCCTCCGACGAAGAGATCGCAGCACTCGACGCGCACTGGCGGGCCGCCAACTATCTGGCGGTCGGCCAGATCTATCTGATGGCCAACCCGCTCCTGACCCAGCCGCTCGCCCGGGAGCACATCAAGCCGCGCCTGCTCGGCCACTGGGGTACTTCACCCGGACTGAACCTGGTCCACACCCATCTCAACCGCGTCATCAAGTCCCGCGGCATCCAGGGCCTGTGCGTCTGGGGCCCCGGCCACGGCGGACCCGCCGTCCTGGCCAACTCCTGGCTGGAGGGCAGCTATTCGGAGACGTACCCGGACGTCAGCCGTGACGCCCGGGGGATGGGGCTGCTGTTCAAACAGTTCTCCTTCCCCGGCGGGGTGCCCAGCCATGTGGCACCGCAGACTCCCGGCTCCATCCACGAGGGCGGTGAACTCGGTTACGCCCTCGCCCACGCCTACGGCGCCGCCCTCGACCACCCGGACCTGCTCGTCACCTGCGTCGTCGGAGACGGCGAGGCCGAGACCGGACCGCTCGCCGCGTCCTGGCATTCCAACAAATTCCTCGACCCGGTGCACGACGGGGCAGTCCTGCCGATCCTCCACCTCAACGGCTACAAGATCGCCAACCCGACAGTGCTCGCCCGTCTCCCCGAACCGGAACTCGACGCCCTGCTGCGCGGCTACGGGCACGACCCCCTGTACGTCGGCGGGGACGCCCCCCTCACCGTCCACCGGGCGATGGCCGCCGCGATGGACCGGGCCGTCGACCGCATCCGGGAACTTCAGGCCGCCGCCCGCACCGGCGGCGACACAGAGCGCCCGCACTGGCCGATGATCGTGCTGCGCACCCCCAAGGGCTGGACCGGTCCGGTCGAGGTCGACGGCGTGCCCGTCGAAGGCACCTGGCGCGCCCACCAGGTCCCGCTGCCCGGCGTCCGGGAAAGCCCCGACCACCTGCGCCTGCTGGAGGCGTGGATGCGCTCCTACCGGCCGGAGGAACTCTTCGATGCCCAGGGGCGCCCCACCGCCCAGGTGCTCGACTGTGTGCCCGAGGGCGCCGCCCGGCTCGGCGCGACCCCGTACGCCAACGGCGGTCTGCTCCTGCGTGATCTGCCGGTCCCTCCGCTGGAGGACCACGCCGTCGAGGTCGACAAGCCCGGCACCGCGCTGCACGAGCCGACCCGGGTGCTCGGCGGGCTGCTCGAGGCCGTCATGGCCGCCTCCGCCGAACGCAGGGACTTCCGGATCGTGGGCCCCGACGAAACCGCGTCGAACCGGCTCGACGCCCTCTACGAATCCACCGGCAAGGCATGGCAGGAGCAGATCCTGCCGACCGACGAGCACCTCGCGCGCGACGGACGCGTCATGGAGGTGCTCTCCGAGCATCTGTGCCAGGGCTGGCTGGAGGGATACCTCCTCACCGGCCGGCACGGTCTCTTCTCCTGCTACGAGGCGTTCGCCCACATCGTCGCCTCGATGGTCAACCAGCACATCAAATGGCTCAGGACCTCCCGCCGGCTGGCCTGGCGCCGCCCCGTCGCCTCGCTCAACTACCTGCTCACCTCGCACGTCTGGCGCCAGGACCACAACGGGTTCTCCCACCAGGACCCCGGCTTCGTCGACCACATCCTCAACAAGAGCCCCGAAGTCGTACGGGTCTATCTCCCGCCGGACGCCAACACCCTGCTCTCCATCGCCGACCACGCGCTGCGCAGCCGCGACTACGTCAACGTGATCGTGGCGGGCAAACAGCCGAGCTTCGACTGGCTCACCCTGGACGAGGCCCGTGCGCACTGCGCCCGCGGAGCCGGTGTCTGGGGGTGGGCGGGCACGGAGGACGGCAGCCGCGAACCCGACGTGGTGCTCGCCTGTGCCGGTGACGTACCCACGCTGGAGACTCTGGCCGCAGCCGATCTGCTGCGCAGACATCTGCCGGATCTGGCGGTACGAGTGGTCAATGTGGTCGACATGACGCGGCTGCTGCCCCACGAGGAGCACCCGCACGGAATGCCGGATTCGGAGTACGACGCGGTGTTCACCAGGAACACCCCGGTGATCTTCGCTTATCACGGATACCCGTGGCTGATCCACCGGCTGGCCTACCGGCGGGTCGGCCACGCTCAGATGCATGTGCGGGGCTACAAGGAGGAGGGCACCACCACCACGCCCTTCGACATGGTGGTCCGCAATGACCTGGACCGCTACCGGCTGGTCATGGATGTCATCGACCGGGTGCCCGGCCTCGGAGTCCGTGCCGTGGCGGTACGCCAGGCGATGGCGGATGTGCGCACCCGCCACCACGCCTGGATCCGTGAACACGGCACGGACCTGCCCGAGGTGGCCGACTGGACCTGGAGCGGCTGACGCCGCCCAGGCCCCTGCGACGTGGACTCAGCGGCCGACCGCTCGCGCCAGCTGGGCCTTCGTCATGTGTGACCGTCCATGGATGTTCTTCTTCTTCGCCTCTTCGTAGAGCTGGTCGCGAGTCGGCCCCTCGGCTCCGCTGCGCGAGCGCAGCCCACCGCGCCGCGAGGACGACATGTCCTCGATGGAGGTACGGCTCGCGGTTCTCGACTCGCCGGCACGGGCCCGCTCCTTGTTGACCGTACGGGCCGCGATCTCCTCGGCCCGGTCCTCGCTGACCCCGCGCTCCTGCGCGCTCTCCTTGATGTGTTCGTACTGTCGTTCCCGTTTGGCGTTGAATCCGCGTGGCATGGCGCGCTCACTCCTCTCCCTGGGACGTGCCCCGACCGGGCCCGGGCACGGTCGGGGCCCTCTCCAGTGTCCCAGCGGCCCCCGGGGCCCGCATGCCTGCCGCGTACCCGATGCGGTGTACGGCGTGTGGTCGGCCCGTTCAGTAGCGCAGGGTCGCCGCGATCCGTCCATGCTCCGCGAGCGAGTCGTCCGTGAGGAAGACGACATCGGTGCCGCTGTCCAGGGCCGCCTCGACGAGCTCGTCGACGATGTCCTCACGGACCGAGCCGTCCGTGAGGTCCGCTGCTTCGCCGCTCACCGGTTCGAGGTGCTCGTCCGTCACCCGTACCGTCTGCTGGAAGTGCTCCTCCACCGCGACCAGTCCGGCGCGGCCCTCCCGTACCGCGGCCCACACCTCGTCGAGACCACCGGCGAAGGCACGGCGTCCGCGTGCTTCGTCCAGCTTCCCGTCGACCTCCGCCGCGAACCGCCGCTGCCGCTCGTCGAGCGCAGGCCGCAGTTCGTTGAGCAGGCTGCTCGGGGTGGTGTCGGCCGGTGCGCCCTTGGCGACCCGGCCCACGGCCGATTTGGCGCTCTCCCCGACCTCGTCCAGCAGGGCGAGCGCGGGGGCGAGGCCGACCAGATACAGCGGACGCGGGTCGGCGGCCAGCACCGCGCGCAGCTTCTCGTCGACCATGCGCAGGAAGTTGCGCGTCTCCTCGTCGCTGAAGGTGCTCGGGGTGTCGCCGATCCGCTCCTCGCGCTGCGGGTTGGGCGCCTCCCGCGGAGCCGTCAGCGGGAACCCGCCGGTCCGCTCCTCGTACAGGACGTCCGCCGTGCCGCTCCACAGGGCGGCGTGCTCGGCCGACACGGTGAGCGCCCAGAACGGCTGGGCCTGGGCCTTCGCGGCGACCAGGTTGCGGGTCAGATAGGTGTCGCTGAGCACCACCCGGTTGGGCGCGGTACGGGGAAGCTGCCAGATCTGGTGCTCGTCGGCGGTGACGAGGACGACCAGGGCGTCCAGGGCCCGGCGGGGGTCCACCTCGGTGACCGCCCGGTCGAGCTGTTCCTTGACGGCGATCCGGGCCTCGCGGCTGACCGCAGGGTCCGCTTCCAGTCGGCTGACGGCCTCGGCCACCAGGTTCCGCAGCCGAACGGCGTCCTGGGCATTGTCCGGAGCGCGGCGGTGCGTCGGCATGGTCAGGGACAGGGCCGGATAGGGCTTGGCCGCCCGCAGTTCCCGCAACAGGCCGGCGGTCAGGGCATCCGTATCCATCGTTCTCTCCCAGGGGCTGCATCCGCTCCCGAGTGAAGCGGGTGAACTCGACGAGTCAATTCATACCGTTTGATCATAATATGGGCGAGTTGTTCGTTATCGGTCTCAGGAACCGGGCGACCCGGCCTTCCTGCACTGGCTCCGCCCCACCCCTCCATTTCCCGTATCTCCCTTACGCCCTTCCGAGCAGACGGAGCGTCCGTGAATCCGACCCGCCCCTTGCGGCACGCCCCCGGCGGCCGCGCAGTCCGTAAGCTGCCCCCCGTCGCGCTGGCCGCGCTGATCATCGCCGGCACCGCCGCCTGCGGCGGCTCCGACACCTCCTCGGAGGGCACGGCCATGAGCATCCGCACGCTGTCCCCGGAACCGGCCATGACCCGGTCCGCGAGCGCCAGTCCGCATACCCAGCAGGAATTCGCGGCCTCGGTCTCCGCCGCTGCCGAGCGCAGCCGCCAACAGGCCGCCCAGCAGCTCGAAGGTGTCCAGGGGCGGGGCGACGCGGTGGGGGACGTCTCGGTGACGGGGCTGCCGGTCGTGAAGTCCGAGCAGTTCCGCAGCGCCCTCGTCCGGGTCACCAACCGCACGGACAAGGCCGCCTTCTATGCCGTCAAGGTGGAGTTCGTCGACTCGGCCGAGAAGGTCCTCGACTCCGTGGTGCTCGGCTTCGCGGACGTCCCGGCCGGCCGGGAGGTCAGCCAGCACGCCAACAGCCGCAAGGCGGCCGGCGTCAAGACGTTTCCCCGGATCGCCCAGGCCGAGCGCACCTGACGGCCGGGCCCGGTGAGCGCCGCCGAAGCCGTCACCGATGCGCTGCGCGAACCGTGCACGCGGTGCGCCGAGCTGAGGGGCGGTCAACTCGCCGACCACATCCCGCAACTGACGCCGGCCGACGCGCTGGGCGAGTCGCGTCCGCGCGAGACGGGGTCCGTTGTGCCGGCCCTGAGGCAGGTGACCGACATCGACACGGTCGCCCGCGCGATGCTGCGCAGTGGAATCGGTCGGCTCGCGGAAAGCGGACTGCGTGCCGCCGTGGCCGACCCGGTGGACCGCCTCGCCCTGCTCCCCGGCATCGGGGAGCAGGGCGAGGCGGCCCTTCGGCCTTCGCCTCCTGTGAGGAGGCCGTGGCCTGGTGCGCGAGCGGTCCGTTCGGCTGAAACGGGGAAGGAGCTTGTTCGGGCCGGTCCGTCTACCAGATGGATTCAACCCATTCCGGGTGGTCGATAAACGGGTTCCGGTTGTGCTGGTACTGGTCGAATATGACGTCGTTGCGCCGCTTCTCGAAGCTGTCCGGCGGGTCCTCCTGGCTCCAGGCCTTCAGTACCGAGAGGCGGCCCATGTACGGTGCGGAGCCGTTGGACACCCTGTCATTGGGTTCGAGGTCGGCGAATGCGTCGTCGCCCTCGTAGCGCACCGCCATGTAGAGGATCATGCGGGCCACATCGCCCTTGACCGCGTCGCGCGGCTCGAAGGAGTTGCTGTCGGTGTAGTTGCCCGGTGCGCCGCTGACCGCGCTGCCGCCGTTGTCGAAGTCCTTGTTGCCGCGGATGGAGTTGACGGTGACATCCTCCGGGCGCAGGTGGTGGATGTCGGTGCCGGGGCCCGTGGCGGTGCCGAAATCGCCGTGGGACTTGGCCCAGACGTGCTCACGGTTCCACTGGCCGACCGAGCCGCCGTTGTCGCTCTTGGGCTCGGAACGCCCGGCGTAGAGGAGGATCACGTTCGAGGGGTTGGCGGGGTCCTCGTCGGTGTTCTTGAGGGCCTCCCAGACCTGGCTGTAGGAGAGCTTGGTCTGGCTGCTGATGATCGTGTGCAGGGCGTTCTTGAGCGAGGTGCCGGTCTTGCCGAGCGCGTCCTCGTAGTACGTGTCGTCGAGAGCCCGGAGCGGTGTCGCGGCGGCCGGCGCGGCCTGGGGTGTGGCGGCCGGTGCGGTGGCCGCGGTGCCGGCGAGCACCGCGAACGCGGCAAGGGTCGCCAGCAGGGGGCGCCGGTAATGAAGGTGACGACGGGACATGTGGGGTGTCCTCTCCGAAAATGCGGGCGCCACGACGCCGTCACATGGTGAGGGTCGGCACCGCGGCGGTTGTGTGGTAAGTGGTCAGCGGGAGCCTTCCACACGCACCGTGACCGTGGTGTGAACGCTGTGTACCTATCATGTGCAGGTCAAGTGAGGGCTCGTCCGTGACCCCCGGAGAGGATCGGGGAGGCATCGGATGCGGCGGGCCGGGCGCGGGGCGAGAATGACCGAAAGGACGAGGAGGCGGCATGAGCGACGAGCCCGAATCCGTACCCGCATCTCGGGGAGTGACTCCCGACAGCCTCTTGCACACCGGCGGCAGCGACAATCCGTCGGCAGAGGACCTGGTGCTCGCCTCCGGGCGGGACCTGACTCCGAAGAATCTTCAGTGGGCGGAGCGCAGGATCGCCCGGGAGGGGCGGTCGGCGATCGACAAGGCGCTGCCGTAGGCCGCGGCCCGGCGGGCCGGGTGGTGCGGGAAGTGTGTGGGCGCTTCCCGCGGCTCGGTTAGCCTGGGTGCACAATGAACCGTTTGACGACGTCAGGGGCCGGGTACGACCTTGCCCGCTTCCCCGAGGACCCGCGCGACCCGTTCCGGGCCTGGGACGCTGCCGATGAGTATCTGCTGCGGCGGCTGGAGGGGACCGAGGAGTCGGAGCCGGTCGACCTGGCGGGCGCCGTGGTCGTGGTGGGCGACCGCTGGGGCGCCCTGAGTACCGTGCTGGCCGGACACCGCCCCGTACAGATCACCGACTCCTACCTGGCGCAGCGCGCGACCCTGGCGAATCTGGAGCGCAACGGCGTGGATGCGGATGCCGTACGCCTCCTGTCGGCCAGGGACGCACCACCGGATCGCGTCGACGTCCTGCTGGTACGTGTTCCGAAGAGCCTCGCGCTCCTGGAGGACCAGCTGCACCGGCTCGCGCCGGCCGTCCACGCGGGCACCGTCGTCATCGGCACCGGCATGGTCAAGGAGATCCACACCTCCACCCTCAAACTCTTCGAGCGGATCATCGGCCCGACCCGCACCTCCCTCGCGGTCAAGAAGGCCCGGCTCATCTTCTGTACTCCGGACCCGGCCCTGGTCCGTACGGCCAGCCCCTGGCCGTACCGCTACAAACTGCCCGAGGGCGTCGGCCCGGCCTCCGGCCGGACGGTCATCAACCACGCCGGGATCTTCTGCGCCGAGCGCCTCGACATCGGCACCCGCTTCTTCCTCGGCCATCTCCCCGTGCGCAGCGGCCCCGACCGGGTCGTCGACCTCGGCTGCGGAAACGGTGTCGTCGGACTGTCGGCGGCGCTCGCCAACCCCGAGGCGGCGGTCACCTTCATCGACGAGTCGTACCAGGCGGTCGCCTCCGCCGAGGAGACCTTCCGGGCCAATACCGGCCCGGACGCCAAGGCCGAGTTCGTGATCGGCGACGGCCTGGCACAGCTGCCGCCCGCCAGTGTGGACCTGGTGCTCAACAACCCGCCGTTCCACTCCCACCAGGCCACCACCGACGCGACGGCCCGCACCATGTTCCACGGGGCGCGCGCCGCACTGCGGCCGGGCGGCGAGCTGTGGGTCGTAGGCAACCGGCACCTCGGCTACCACACCCAGTTGCGCCGGACCTTCGGCAACTGCACCACGGTCGCGGGCGACCCGAAGTTCGTCGTCCTGCGCGCCGTCAAGCGCTGACGCCCGCGGGGACGTCCTGGCCCTTCCAGATTCTTGCAACACGTTCTACTGTGTGCGCCGCCGCACACGGGCGACGCGACCGCGAGACTCCTGGAGGGGCCGTGCACCTCGAATACACGCCTGAACAGCAGCAGTTGCGCGCCGAGCTGCGTACATACTTCGCCGGACTGGTCCCGGACAACGCCTACGCGCGCTATGCCGACCCCGCGGCCCAGAAGAACTTCTACCGTGAGACGATCCGACGCCTGGGCACCGACAGCTGGCTCGGCGTCGGCTGGCCGACGAAGTACGGCGGACGCGGCCTGTCCCCGATGGAACAGTTCATCTTCTTCGACGAGGCTGCCCAGGCAGGCGTACCGCTGCCGCTGATGGCCCTCAACACGGTCGGCCCGACGATCATGCAGTTCGGCACCGAGGAACAGAAGGCCTACTTCCTGCCGAAGATCCTCGCCGGTGAGATCGACTTCGCGATCGGATACAGCGAACCCGATGCGGGCACCGATCTCGCCGCGCTCAAGACCCGCGCCGTGCGCGACGGCGACGACTACATCGTGAACGGGCAGAAGATCTGGACCACCAACGGCGACACCGCCGACTGGGTCTGGCTCGCCGCCCGCACCGACCCGGACGCCCCACCCCACAAGGGCATCACCATGCTCCTCGTCCCGACGAGCGACCCCGGGTACTCCTGCACCGTCATCAACACCCTCGCCTCGCACGACACCACCGCCAGCTACTACGAGAACATCCGCGTCCCCGCCTCCCGCCGCGTCGGTGACGAGAACAAGGGCTGGCGGCTGATCACCAACCAGCTCAATCATGAACGCGTCACCCTCGCCGCCCACGGCACCATGGCCATCCGCGCCCTCCACAACGTCCAGCGCTGGGCGGCGGACACCAGGCTCACCGACGGCCGCCGCGTCATCGACCTCGGCTGGGTCCGCGCACTCCTCGCCCGCACCCACACCAGGCTCGACGCGATGAAGCTCCTCAACTGGCAGATGGTGTCCGCCGTCCAGAACGCAACCCTCACCCCGCAGGACGCCTCCGCGGTCAAGGTCTACGGCTCCGAGGCGCGCCGCGACGCCTACGCCTGGCTGATGGAGGCCGTCGGCTCGGCGGGACCGCTCAAGGAAGGGTCGGCGGGTGCGATACTGCACGGCGAACTCGAACGCGGATACCGGTCCGCCGTCATCTTCACCTTCGGCGGCGGCAACAATGAGATCCAGCGGGAAATCATCTCGTGGATCGGGCTGGGGATGCCGCGCGTACGGCGGTGAACCGGCCTGATTCCAGCCAGTCATCGGTCGTCGTGCAGACAGCGGGAGGTACGAGCGACATGGTGGACGCCGACCCGGGGCTCTTCGGGCCCGAATCCGTCACCTGGCAGATGCATGGCGATCCGATGATGTGGGTCGCCGGAGTGCGTGCGCTCTACCTCCAGGCGCTGCACCCGCGCGCCGTACGCGGCGTCATGCAGAATTCCGACTTCCGCAAGGACGCCTGGGGGCGGCTGATGCGTACGGCCGGCTTCGTCGGAACGATCACCTACGGCACCACCGAAGCGGCCGAGAAGGCGGGCGCCCGGGTCCGTAGGATTCACCGGCTGCTCAAGGTCACAGACCCGGCGACCGGGGAGACGTACGGTGTCGACGAACCCGAGCTGCTGCTGTGGGTGCACTGCGCCGAGGTCGACTCCTACCTCCAGGTCGAACGCCGCTCAGGCTTCCCGCTCACCGACGCCCAGGCCGACCGCTACATCGACGAACACCGCCACAGCGCCCGTCTCGTCGGCCTCGACCCCGCCGATGTACCGGCCACCACGGCCCAGCTCGCCTCCTACTTCGAACGGGTGCGGCCGCAACTCGAAGCCTCCCCGGAGGCGTTGGACGTCTACGACTTCCTGCGCCGTCCCCCCGTGCATCCGCTGCTCGTACCGGCGCGCGCACTGCTGTGGCGGCGCGTTGCGGCACTCGCCTACCAGTCATTGCCCCCGTTCGCCCATGAGCTCTACGACAGACCTGTGCGGCCCGTGCGCACCGTCGACCGCCGCCTGCGCACCGCCGGAGCCGCACTGCGCTGCATTCCCTCCCGGCTCCGCTGGCAACTCCCGCCCGGTCACATTCTGAAAGCGATGGCCCGACTCGGTCCCGGCAGCCGCCCCACCCCGTACAAACTCCGCAGCCAGGCCGCCATACTGGACGGGCCGGGGAGGGCACAGAAGTAGGCGAGCCGACGGGGGCGACAGCAGGCGATGGCGGACACCAGGCTGATTCAGAGCCGGTACCGACTGCTCGATCTGATCGGGCGCGGAGGCATGGGCGAGGTGTGGCGAGCCCGCGACGAGTCGCTCGGCCGCCACGTGGCCGTCAAATGCCTCAAGCCGATGGGGTCCCAGCACGACCAGTCCTTCACCCGCATCCTGCGCGAACGGTTCCGCCGCGAGGCCCGCGTCGCCGCCGCGCTCCAGCACCGAGGCGTCACCGTCGTCCATGACTTCGGCGAGCACGAGGGCGTGCTCTATCTGGTGATGGAGCTCCTCGACGGCCGAAACCTCAGCCAGCTCCTGGAGGACAACAAACAGCATCCGCTGCCGGTGCCCGAGATCGTCGACATCGCCGAACAGGTTGCCGACGCCCTCGGCTACACCCACCAGCAGGGCATTGTGCACCGAGACCTCAAGCCCGCCAACATCATGCGGCTGGCCGACGGAACGGTGAAGATCTGCGATTTCGGCATCGCCCGGCTCGGCCACGACATCGGCTTCACCTCTCGCCTCACCGGTACGGGCATCGCCATGGGCACCCCGCACTACATGTCGCCCGAGCAGATCAGCGGCGGCCATGTCGACCACCGGAGCGACCTCTACTCACTGGGCTGCGTCCTGTACGAGATCGCCACCGGAGCACCGCCGTTCGACCTCGACGACGCCTGGGCCGTCCTCGTCGGACACCGCGACACCCAGCCCGAGCCCTTGCGTACCCACCGGGCCGAACTCCCCGGATTCTTCGACCGCGTCGTTCTGGAACTGCTGGCCAAGACCCCGGAGGAGCGGCCCGTCGATGCAGGCGACCTGCGGCAGCGGATCGCCGTCGGCCGGACCGGTGAGCAGCCGCAGCTCGCCCCGCCCGTACCCGTCGTGCGCCCCGGACAGCAGCTGCCGGCCTGGACGCGCGGCATGACCACCGGACACAAGGCGTCCGGCGCCCACCTCGGGCTCGCCCCGCCCGACTACTCCGCGGGCCTCACCGGCGAGTGGACCACCGGAACCGACATGCGTGGCCTCACCGGAGAGCTGCCACCGCCCAGGGCCGAGCGGCCGACCCCGTCGCCGGAACTGCTGTCCATCCTCGCCAACCGGCACAGCGCAGGACTCAACCTGGGCAGGCTCGGCCACTGGGAGGAGGCCGGCGAAGTACACCGCGCGGTCGCCGCCGAACGCGAGCACGCTCTCGGCCCCGACCACCCGGACACCCTCTCCAGCCGGTACGAGGTGGGCTTCACCCTCAGCCGCACCGGGCGCGCGTCCGACGCCCTGCGGGAGTTCGGCCGCGTCGCCCAAGGCCGTGAGCGCACGCTGGGCCCCGACCATCCGGAGACCCTCGCGGCCCGCCAGGAGATGGCGTACGTCCTGGACGGGCTCGGCCGGCACTTCGAGGCCCATCAGGTGTACGCGGCGGTCCTCGCCTCCCGGGAGCGGGCCATGGGCCCCGACCACCCCGACACCCTGCGCTGCCGCCACAACCTCGCCTTCAACCTCAGCAGGCTCGGCCGCCTGGAGGACTCCTGCCGGATGGCCAGGGAGGTGGCGTCGGCCCGCACCCGCCTGCTCGGCGCCGACCACCCCGACACCCTGGTCACGCTCTACGAAGTGGCGTACACACTCGGCCGACTGGGGCGCTGGACGGAGGCCCTGCAGACCTACCGGGAAGTCGCCCAGGCCCGGTCGAGGTCGCTCGGCGCCGACCACCCCGACACGCTCTCCGCCCGCTACGAGGTCGGTATCAGCCTCGGCCGCCTGGGCCGCAGCGCCGAGGCCCTGGAGCTGTACCGTGCCCTCGTCGACGACCGGACCAGGACAAGCGGCCCCGCCGACCCCGAGACACTCCGCGCCCGCCACGGCCTCGGCGTCAACCTGGGGCGCCTCGCCCGCTGGGAGGAGGCACTCACCGAAGCACGCGACGTGAGCGCGGCCCGCGAACGCGTTCTGGGCCCCGACCACCCCGACACCCTCGTCAGCCACCGTGAGTTCGCCGTCGGCCTCGGCTGGCTCGGCCGCTGGGCCGAGGCCCTCACCGTCTACCGTCACGTCGCCGGGGCCCGCGAGCGCGTACTCGGCGCCGACCACCCCGACACCCTCGCCGCCCGCAACGACGAGGCGCACTGCCTGGAGCAGCTCGGCCGGGGGCAGGAGGCCGTCGAACTGTACCGCAGGGTCGCGGCACTGCGCCGCGAGCGGGACGTGCCACCGTACCGACCGGGCACCACCCCCTCTGGTCAGGGGTGATCGTCGAGCAATTGTCAAAACCTGTGGGTCGAGTCGTTGGCGTTGTGGCTGAGCGTGGTGGTGATGGCGAGGGCCATCGGGCTTGGAAACCAGTTGCGCTGTTACAAGTGACCGGTTGAAGATGGCGGCATGGGTGCGCAGCAGGTGACCTTTCGGAAGATGACGCCGGCGGAGTATCGCGCGGCGACTGAGCATCGTGAAGCCGAGTCGGCTCGTGTGCTCAGCAAGTTCATGTCGGAAGAGCTGGCGCGAGAACGGGTCAGGCACGGCACGGCCAAGTTCCTCCCTGACGGCCCCGACACAGCCGGTCATCAGCTCGTGATGGCGGAGAACGGATCAGGCGAGGTGGTGGGGAACGCGTGGATCGGTCCGGATCCGGGCCAGGCGTCGGGCACCGCTAGCTCCGCGTGGCTGTACGACATCAACGTCTTCGAGCCGTTCCGACGCCGTGGATACGGATCCGCCATCCTCGCGGCCGCCGAGGAGCTCGTCGCTCGCGAGGGCAAGACAGCGCTTGCCTTGAATGTCGTCGGAGGCAACGAGGCGGCCATCGCAATGTATCGCCACAGCGGCTACGAAGTGTCGTCGATGTCCATGCGTAAGAACCTGTAAGGGCAAGAACGGGTGGGCGGCATCCATCAGGCGACCAATCATCTTGCTGATTAGCGGTAGGCCCAGGTGCCGGGACAGGGTGCGGGCCCAGGGTTGTCTTCCGCACGTCGGGCAGCCCGTTAGCCAGAACAGCGAGGGCTCCGGCTATTGCTCGGCCGGGTAGTCGAAGAACTCCAGCAGGACGTCCTGATCGTCGGTGATCTTCTTGACGGCCTTGGGAAACTTCGCGCCGTAGAGCTTGGCGAAGGTCTGAATGGCCCGCTCGGCGTGCTCGCGGTCCTCGGCTAGGACGCCGTGTCGACGGCGTGGCGCGTGTGGTTCTCCTACGCAGGGCCGCAGGACGAGGACCCGTTGGAGGTGCTGGAGCGGAAATGGGATCTGAAATGACCACCAGCACTGAATAGCTGCCCGTGATCGGCGTGGTGGCCCTGCCCAGCTGCGGCAGGTGCCGAAGCCATCTTCGATCAGCGATTGAAGGCCATGGCAGCCCGGGACCTGACCGACTGATCGACCGCGCGCGCGACGGCGCCCGCCCCCAGCTCGGAGGCGGGCGCCGTCGCATGCGGTCAGCGGATTCCGGGGCCTCAATCGAATGCGGCGGCGGTGACCGCTCTCACCTCCGCCGGCTGATCCAAGCGGCGCCTGGCACGCGACGAGAACGGCGAGTCGTGCATCGAGGCGAAGACACCGCTCGACCTCGAACAGGATCTGCGGCTGCCCGGCGGCCGCATCTTCCACCGGGACCTCGCCTTCCCCTACGCCACCGAATCCACCGGCCGGTGGGGTGTGGAGACGGCACGCCAATGTGCTGCTGTGCGGTGCGGGCGCCGTACGCGGCGGTGGGGTCAGCGGGGGCCCGGCCACAACGCCGCGATGGCGGCGCTGGGCCGGTGACCCTCGTGCACTAGCGTCCGAACACGCCGCGCAGCGCGTTGTGTTTGCGCGGCAGGTCGTACTCCGCGCCGCCCTCGTGCCCGTTGTACGTGAACACCTCGATCTCGGCCGGACCCGCATAGCGGTGGTACGCGGCGAACACCGTGGACGACGGGCAGATCTTGTCCATCAGACCGACCGAGAACCACGCCGGGGCGGTCGCCCGCGCCGCGAAGTTGACTCCGTCGAAGTAGGACAGGGTCTCCATCGCCTCGTCGATCCGGAAGCGGTGCCCGGACAGCCAGCGGGCGATCTCCGCGTACGGTCCGGCGTCCGTGATCTGCGAGGCACGGCGGTAGTGGCAGAGGAACGGCACATCGGCGACGGCCGCCGCGATGTCGTCCCGCAGCCCGGCGACGGCCACGGCGAGCCCGCCGCCCTGGCTGCCCCCGAGCACCGCCACCCGCGCAGCGTCCACCGCCGCATGGGCCTTCGCCGCGTCCACCGCCCGCACCGCGTCCGTGATCAGCCGCCGGTAGTAGTGGCGGTACGGGTCCTCGATGCCGCGGGTCAGGAACCCCGGGGAGGACGAGCCGTGTCCGTCCGGGCCGATGTCCGGGGTGTCCGCGGTGTTCTTGCCGCCGCCGCCCTGGCCCCGGTTGTCCATGATCAGATGCGCGTACCCGAGTGCGCTCCAGGTCAGCCAGGAGTACGGAATGCCCCGGCCGCCGTTGTAGCCGATGTACTGCACCACGGCGGGCAACGGGCCCGAGCGCACCTTCGGCAGCAGCAGCCACGCCTTGACCGGCTGCCCGCCCCAGCCCCGGAACGTCACGTCGAACACATCGACCGTCGCGAAACCGGCGTCGTACGGGACGAAGTCGGCGTCCAGGGGGTGGCGGGCCGTCTCGGAGAGCGTCTTCTCCCAGAAGGCGTCGAAGTCGGCCGGCTCCTCCGGCTCCGGCCGGTAGTCGCGCAGCCGGTCCAGGGACATGTCGAACAGCAAGGGTCTAGCTCCTCTTCAGGGTGAGGTTGAGGGTTGCACCGTGGCGTCCAGTGGTGTCGGCGGTGATCCGGATGCCCTTGCCAGTGGGTGCGGCGCCGACACCCGGATCGGCGGAGACGACGCGCAGACCGCGCTGCGCCAGGTCAAGGACGACCGAGGTCCGCAGCTGTGTCGGGTCGGAAAGCGACACCTTCACTGTCCTTCCCTCCGGTCGTACGAGCACCGAGGCGGGACCGTCCGAGGTCAGGTCCTGTGCGGTGCCCGCGGTCCAGAAGTTCGCGGCGACCAGACCATCTGCGCAGCGGCGTACCGCATGCACAGCGCTGGAGCGGGCGATCGGCTTCACCGGAGGCGCGGCCGACCAGCGCTTCGTACGCTCGGCGGAGGCGGCCGGGGCCTGCAGCCAGAAGTAGCCGGCCCCGCTCGGCGCCGTGCCATGGTCCTGCCACAGCGTCAGATACGGGCGGGTGACCGGGGTGTCCGTGCCGTATTTGAGGTTGATCTCGCGCCAGGTCGCAGTGCGGTCCTCGCGCAGACCGTGGAGCGTGGCGGGCTCGGGGAAGATGTAGCCGCCGGTACCGGCGATATGCAGCCACCGCACCCGGTCGAGCTGTGCCGACCAGCCTGCGTCCGTGGGCGCGGCCATGCCGTTGACGAGCAGGGCCGCCTTCGGGTCGCGGAGCTTCCGGTTCTCCACGACCGTCTCCGCCGTGCCCGCCTCGGAGGTGATGCCCGAGCCGACGCAGGCGATCACATCGTCCAGGCAGAACCAGCTCTTCAGCCCGTGCAGCGAACTTCCGTACGCGCGCAACTCCATGCCGTACGCCCCGAGCGTCGTCCCCGGCAGTGCGGTGCCGCCCGCCCAGTCGGCCGTGCTGGTGGTGCGCTGCCCCGCCGCGTTCGCCTGGCGGCCGGCGATGACGGTCGTGCCCGGAAGGCGGGTCGGGTCGACGGTCGGCCAGTAATCCTCGCTGTAGTGCCCGAGGTCGTCGGTGTAGAGCAGGACCATGCCGTCGGAGAGGTGCCAGGCGTGCAGGTTCTCGTTCTGGATCGACTCGTAGTTGTAGATCCGGGACGAGTACGCGGAGATGCCGAGCGCGAAGGACGGCCGGTGGTGGGCCGCCTTGTCCATCCGGGGGTGCTGCTTGTGTGCGACCAGCGGGCCGCGCGCGGGCACCGGGGATGCGATGACCTGCCGGGCGGCGACGAGCGACGCCAGGTCGGTCACGGCCAGGAAGTCCCGGTAGGTGTCCTCGGCGATCCACTGCTTGACCAGGGCGGTGAACCGGTCGGCAGTCTCACCTGGGAAGCTCGGGATCAGCCGCACCACCGCCTCGATGACCGTCTGCGCCGAGACATGTCCCTGCTTGCTGGGGCGGGCGATCTCACGCCCGCACACCGACGCCATCACATCGCCGCGGGCCAGCAGCGGGTCGAAGCCGTCGTCGATCCAGGTGCGGACATTGTCGAGATCGGGGTCGGTGACCGTCCACGCCGTACCGGCGAGCAGGTTCAGCAGCCGGGAGAGGTTGTTGAGCAGCTCCTTGCCGTATCCGCCGTTGTACGGGTGCTTGTAGTGCTGGAGGAACGAGCCGTCGGAGTAGAAGCCCTCGCCCGTACCCTCCGCCGCCGCATCGGCGTCGTTGAAGGCGAGGACACTGTTGGCACCCGAACCCTCGATGTCCGAAAGAGCGTCACGGACCCGGGCCAGATCGTCGCCGTTGTCGCGGAGCACGGCGTTGACGGCGACGACGGTGGAGATCCACACCCGGTTGGCGCCGGTCGCGATCTGCCGGTCGGCCCGCCAGAGGTTCGGGTCGGGCGTGTAGTGCCGTACGGCGGTGGTGATCCGGGTCAGCCGCTCCGTCCCGAGCGCGTCGTACAGCAGCACGGCCGCGTCGTTGAAGGCGAGCGCGGAGCCGATCTCCCAGTCCCAGTCATTGTCGAACCGGGTGTGGTCGGGGCCGTATCGGTTCGTCAGCATCCAGTCGATGCCCGCCAGCAGCAGATCGCGCAGCGCGGTGTCACCGTACTGAGGAGTGCCGGGCACGGCCCACGCGGTCGCGACCGTGGCAAGTCGCTTGAACGATGTCGTGACGTGGTTGGAGAGCGTGGTGCTGGTCAGATCGGGGAACAGCCCATCGGTACGGGTCGGGTCGAGGCCCTTCGCCGAGGTGGTCGCGGCCTTGCCGATCCTGGCCACGGCCGCGGCGATCTGCGGGTCCGTCAGGTCGAGACCAGGGCCGCCGGTGAGGAGGGTGTGCCAGCGGGTGCGCAGGGAGGCGGCGTCATCGACGACGGTGTCCCCGGCCGCCGAGCCCCCGGTCGCCGCGTGTGCAGTGCCCGGGGCGAGCGTGAGCGGCAGGGCTGCGGCCGCGCCGAGCGCCGCCGCCCCGGCGAGAACGGTGCGCCGGGTGGTGACCGGAGCGGTTCCCCGGATGGTGCCTCGGGCGGTGTCTGGGTTCATGTTGTGGCCCTCACAGAAGGTGTCGGCGGTCGACGGCCGCGGCCAGCGCGGCATGACCGGCGGGATTGGGGTGCAGTCCGTCGCCGCTGTCGCAGGCGGACAGCATCCGCGACGGGCGTTCCGGGTCGCGCAGTGCCGCGTCGAAGTCGGCCACGGCGTTGAAGACCCGGCCGGTCCGGATCTCCGCATTGACCTGCTGACGTACCTTTTCCAGCTCCGGCGTCCAGCGGATCCACCCCTCGAACGGGGTGATGGTCGCGCCGACCACCCGCAGCCCGGCATTACGGGCGCGCAGCACCAGCTGCCGGTACCCGGCCAGGACGCGCGCCGGATCGGTCTGGCTCGGCGGCTGCTGGAGGTCGTTGACGCCGAGATGCACGAGTACGGTCCGCAGTCCCGGAAGGGACAGCACGTCGCGGTCGAAGCGTGCTTGTCCGCTCGGCCCGAACCGGGCGTCGTCCAGCAGCACCCGGTTGCCGCTGATGCCGAGATTGGCGACGGCCGAACCGGGAAGGCGCCTGGCCAGCTGGTCGGGCCAGCGAAGATCGGCGTCGTCGGGTGTGCCGACGCCCTCCGTTATCGAGTCGCCGAGCACCGCGACGACCGGCCCGTGCGCGCCCGTCACTTCGACACCCGTCAGCAGAAACACCGATGTGGTGCGCGCGCCGTCGACGGTGTGCGAGGCGTGGGTGTTGCGGTGGAAGGAGAGCGGTCCGGTGGGGCCCGGCAACCGTGTCTCGACGGTCAGCCGGGCCGCTTCGGTGGCACGCAGACCCTCGACCGGGTCACTGGTCAGCGAGGCACCCGCGGCGATCCACGCCTGCCGCTGCCCGCCGAACGTCACCGGTCGGCCGCCCGCCGTCACCGGGCCGATCAGGACCGGAACCGTGCCGAAGGCGTGCCCGTAGCGCAGCCGGACCGTTCCGCCCGCCGACAGCCGTACGTGGGCGGTGAACGTACCGTCGGTCAGCCCGGCGCTCGCCACCGCGTCGGCGGCGGTCGGCGCGGTCTGCGCGGTCGCCCAGGACGTCGTCCAGCGCGACCGGCCCACGCCACTGTTCGAAGCGTCGGCGGCCTGCGCCCCCGGCGCCGTCGCGGCGACCGCCGCCAGACCGGCCGCCGCCGTCAGTACCCCGCGTCTCGCGGGTCCCCGGCCGCTCACTGGGGGCACGCACCGGTCGGCGCGTACTCGCTGCCGTAGGTGCCGACCGCGTCGCCACCGGTGTTGTTGCTCATCGTGTTGGTGCACACCGGACCCTGCGGGGTGCGCATGAACTTGATGCCGCCGCCCGCGTTACCGGTGATGGTGTTGCCGTAGATACTGGTGTTGATGCCGTCGGTCGCGGTGTCGCCGCCGAGCCGGATGCCTGCGCCGACGTTGTCGTGAACGGTGTTGTAGCGGAAGATGTTGCCGCTGCCGCGCGCGTCCAGCCCACCGGAGCTGGAGTCCTTCTGGCCACTGCAGTCGTTGTACTCGACGTAGTTGTTGGTCGAGTTCTCCTTCACATCGACGCACTCATTGCCCTGGGTGGCGATGGTGTTGTGGTGGATGCGGTTGTTCTTGCTGATGTCGGGGGCCGCGTCCGGGGCGCCGTTGGCTCCCTGCTGTTCGGGGGCCGTACCGAGGTAGATGCCCTCGCCGTTCTTCCCGCCGCCGCCGAACTTGAAGTCGGCGACCCCGCAGTTGGTGATCGTGTTGTCAAAGATGTCGGCGCCGGTCACCAGATAGCGCACCCGTAGGCATTCGTCGGCGGCGTTCTTCAGCGTCATCCCGGTGATACGCAGACCGCCCACACCGTTGCCGGCAGTTGTGCTCATGACATAGATGAGCTTGAGGCGGTAGCCCGACACAGCGGTGGACGATCCGTGCAGCC
The DNA here is from genome assembly GCF_055563255.1 of Streptomyces sp. NPDC002958. Lineage (NCBI taxonomy): Bacteria > Bacillati > Actinomycetota > Actinomycetes > Kitasatosporales > Streptomycetaceae > Streptomyces > Streptomyces sp. NPDC002958. The sequence goes on from NZ_JBVHDS010000015.1 coordinate 116,153, forward strand.
CGTCCACGGTGAAACCGCTGAGCGTCGTCGAGTCGTGCTGGACCTGGATGATCCGGGCGTCGCCCGCTCCCTTCACGACGGCGTTCGAGCGGCCGGTGATGGTGACTCCGGCGCGCTTGGTCACGACGTCCTGCTTGTACGTACCGGCGGCGAGGTTCACCACCGAGCCCGTCGGTGCCAGGTCGACCGCCTTCTGGATCGTGGCGAGCGGGGCGTCGGCCGATGTACCGGCGTTGGAGTCGCTGCCGGCCGGCGACACGTAGTACGCGGTGGCGGCTTCGGCGGCCACGGAGGCCGGCGGGAGGACGAGCGGGGCGCCGACGGCCAGAGCGGCGACGAGAGTGGTGCGTAGTACACGGCTCATGAGGTGTGCCTCCTGGGGTCTGCGAAGGACAGAGCGAGTAGTACGGGGATGCTGGGGCCGAGGAGCAGGGGGCCCAGCGGTATGACGAGGGAGAGCAGCGCGGCGGAGATCACCGCGCCGAGCAGTGCGGTGCCACGGGCCGCGGACCCGAAGCCGAGCACCAGCGCACCGCGCGACCAGCTGCGGACCGTCCCTTGCGGTGACCGGCCCGCCTCGGCCGCGAGGGCCACATGATGGATGACCAGCGCGGCCGCGATACCCACCTGGGCGGCGAGCAGCACGAACGTCCATGGCTCCGAACGGCCCAGCAGATAGACGATGTTGGCGGTCAGGACAATCCCCGCCGCCGTGGACGCGAGCGAGTGGCGCCACAGGGCCCGCCAGTACTGCGGGAAGGCGGTGAACGTGTTCGTGAAGCAGCGGCTGTCGCCCTCCGCCCGCCACCGCTGCAGGGCGTGCCCCATCGCGGCGACCGCGGGCAGCCAGGTCACGACACCGAGCGACAGCACGGCGAACGCGGCCCCTGCGGCGGCTGGGTAGGCCACGAACTCCAGCCGCCGCAGCAACGTCGGCCAGCCGGACGAGAGGGTTGCCTGCATGATCAGCCGACCTTTCCTGTGTACGGCTCCGGGACATCGAGCAGCACGCGGCCGTCCAGCTCAAGCCGGGTGGCCGCCACCACATACGGGACGCAGCCGTCACCACCGAGCAACACCGCCGCCGCGTCCGCCGAGACGGCGGCGGCACGGATGCGACGGGAGACGGGGGAGAGGAGCACGGTCTCCTCGCCGAAGGTGACGCCCTCACCCTCCGCGCACACGACCCGCTCGGCGGCGACCGGTGCCGGGCCCGGGGTGATCGCGGTGAGGAAGAGACCGTTCGACGACCGTGCGGCGGTCGAGCGCAGCGTGTGCAGCGTGCGAGTGAGGCGCAGCTCCGGTGTGCTGGACGTCGGATTGGCCTCGACCTCGGTGGTTTCGGAGACGACCGGACCGTCGAGCGGCGCGAACTGCCGCACCAGCGCCGAGGCCGCCTCGGACCGGATCAGCCGGCTGCCGTCCGGCTGCGGCTCGGTCGGCCGGTCGGTCTGGAGCAGGAACGTCCACTCCCGTTCCGTGTCCGCCTCGGCGAGGTCCAGCAGCACGAGCCGCCCCGACGGGGTGAACACCAGCGTCCGGTCCAGCCGCCGCACACCGAGCCCGGGGTCGTACATCGCGGCGATCTCCGCCGTGGCATGCGCCCAGTCGCAGTCGGGGTCGACGAGCACATCACGCTGCCGGGCCTGCCGCTCGTACGGAATGTCCTTGTAGACGTGGTAGCGGTCCTCGTCCGCGTACCCCTGCCCGTCCACCAGCAACAGGTTGTGGTGCGCGGCGCGCTTGCGGTTGCTGTAGCCCTCGTCGACCGCGAGGAACGCGCCCTGCGAGACCAGTACGAACGAGCCCGAATCGGGGTGGTGGTGCCCCTGGTTGAGGGTTTCCCAGCCCTGCTCGGCCCGGTGCTTCGCCGATGTCTCCCACGCCTTGTGACCACCGCCGGGGCTGGCCTTGAACGAGACGAGCGTGGCGTCGTCGTCCCATCCGGTCCGGGCCGCGAGCAGACCGAGATCCGGGAAGAACGCCCTGGTCTCGGTGGGGCGGGCGCCGGCCACGGACGGGTCGTACCAGAGGTATTCGAGGTAGGCCTCCGGAAGGATCCCGGGTCGCACCCCGCTCTCCGCGGCTTCCTGCCACAGCAGTTCACCCGAGGCTAGATCGCCCATCCACTGTGCTTCCGGAATGCCGTACTGAGCCGCGAGACGGTAGTACAGACCGGCACTGTGCCCGCTGCGCCGGTCGTGGCAGTCGCCGTGGTCGACGTTGAAAGCGAAACCGGGGGCGGTCTGGTGCAGCCGGTAGCGGAAGGTGCGGGAGAGGAAACCGCCCCGCCCCCACCAGTCGATGCCCTCCGCCTCCTGGAGGAGATCCAGATGGATGGCGAGGAAGGGCACGCCGTAGCGCCAGTAGACGACGCCCTCGGCGTGCGAACCGTCCTCCGGCATCAGATCGAGGACCGTACCGAGGTTGTCCTTGGCGCGCTCGGTCCACTCCTCCTTGCCCAGCACATAACCGGCCGTCGCCAGACCCGCGTAACAGATCCAGTTGTGGTTCTGCCAGTACGACGACGACCACCAGGCGCCCTCGCTCGCCACCGCGAACTCGTACATCCGCCGCCCCTGGAGCAGCAGCTTGTACCGCAGCAGCGCCCGCACCCCGTCCGGCAGATCGTCGCCGATCCACCGGTACGCGAGCGACAGATGGTGCAGCAGCCAGCCGGCGTCCAGATCGTGGTCCGGCATGTGGGCCTTGCCCCAGTGCGGCAACCGCACCGCGGCCTCGATCCAGCGGCGGCTCTCCGCCAGATGGGCCGGGTCGCCGCCGACCCGGTAAGCCAGCGCCGGGTTGGAGGCGGCCGGTCCCAGCCAGGTGATGCTGGCCAGAGGGTGCGTACGGGGCGGGGTCAGCCCGCGGTGGCGGGCGGCCTCCTCGTGCAACCGCACCTCCTGCGCGAGGCGCGGACCGGGCGGCGGGGTCGCCGAGAGCAACAAGGGTCAGTCCTCCGTCCGGAACTGGGCGGTGCTGCCGTCGGCCAGTGCGACCGTCAGCAGTCCGTCACCGTCCAGCTGTACGCCGGTGACGGCAGGGCCCGCTGACGCCGCCTGATACACCGAGGCGAAGGTGATCCGGTCCGACTTCGCGGTGAAGTCGACCCGGGTACGCATGCGCTGCGGATCGTCGGCCGGACCGGGGCCCGGCCGGGTGACCGGACGCACGGCCGCGCCGGGGGTGTGGGTGTGCCAGCCGTGCAGCGTCTCGTCGCCGTACCAGGTGGTGCGCACCGGACCCGCGTCCTGGAGCTGGATGTCCAGCGCGACACCGGGACGCAGCTGCGCGGTGAGCTGCCGCTCGTCCTCGGCTGTCACGGTCAGCAGGTCGACCAGGTAGCTGTCGCCGAGCGCGACCTGCCGCACCGCACGCACAGCTTCGTACGCCGTGGTCACCTCGGCTGTGACGCAGGAGCCGTCCGAGCCGAGCAACTTCCCGGTGCACTCGGCCTGTTCCGCGCTGTCCACCCGGAAGGCGGGGTGCGCCTCGGTCGATGCGTACAGATCGCGGAACTCGGCATGGGCGTAGGGCACTTGACCAGGGTCGGGTTGCCACGGGGTGGTGTCCCCGTACAGATACAACGACAGTTTGTCGCGGTGCCCGTGCGAGCCGCCGTGCGGACCGAAGTCCAGTAGTGCGTGAATGCCCGCGTGGTGCAGCATCGCGTAGCCGGCCGTCGGGAACACCGTGAGCGGACCGGGCGCGGGACGCTCCGGCAGCGGTGGCCCGGCGAACCAGCCGCCCAGCTCGCGGTCGAGCCCGTCGTCGTGTGCCCCGAGCTCGTCGCGGGCCCGCCCGGCCACCGCGTCGAGGGCGGGGGAAGGAAACAACTGCTGGGCGAGTGCCGCCAGTTCGAGCCATTCCAGAGCGAGCGGACGGCGCAGATACGGGCCGTCGTGCAGTGCCGGAAGGATGCCGCCCGGTGTGGCGATCGTCGTCAGTACGTCCGTCATCCCGGCCAGTACGTCCACCACATCGGACGGAACGGCCGCGGGGTCGGTGGAGCGCAGCGCCAACAGCGCGGCCCGCAGCACGAATCCGTGGTAGTAGGTGCTGCCCTCCCACTCCCAGCCGTCTTCGGCGACCGCGACCCGCAGGTGCGCGTACAGCCCGTGCTCGCCCTCCAGCCACTGCTTGGCGCCGTCCCACTCCTGGCCGCGGGCCGCGGCGGCGCCCCGGCTCGCCGCCACACCCGCGGCGTTGAGCCACGCGGTGTAGTTGGAGGCGAGATGGCCCTGGCCGGTCAGCACGTCCCGGGCGTCCAGCGCGGCCCGCTCCAGGTCGTCGAGGAGCGGCAGCAACGCCGCCAGATGCTCCGTGGACTCCTCGGCCAGTGTGATCACGGTGTGCCCGACATTGACTGCCCAGATTGCGTCGGTCAGCGCCTGGTGGAAGAGCCGGCCTCGCAGCATCCAGGTCTGTGCCTCGCCGTGCTGCTCGGTGGCGAGTTCCGCGTACAGCTCCGCGTACTCGACGAGCCGTGCCACCGCCTGAGCACGCTCGCCCCGGTGGGCGAGCACCCGAAGGTGCCGCGCCCACGCCTGGTGCGACAGCACCAGCCAGGCACCGCGCACCGCCTCGTCATCCACCCGGCAGCCGTACGCGCAGCGCGCACCGCCCGCCGGGAAGACCCCGGCGAGCAGATCACCGTGGTCGAGCTCCACACCGTGCGCCGGGCAGACGTACGCGTGCCACCAGCCGCCCCGCTCCCGGGCGATCTGCCTCAACGCGGCCACACGCCACCGTCGATGTCCACGGTGGTGGCGGTGAGGAAGCCGGACGAAGGCGACGCCAGATGCACGACCGCGGCGGCGACGTCCTCCGGGGTACCGGCCCGGCCGACCGGGATGCCCGCCTCCATCGCCTGCTGCGCCTCGGGTGCGGTGAACGTGTCGTGGAAGGCGGTGCCCTTGATGAAGCCGGGCGCCACGGTGTTGACCGTGATGCCGGTGCCGCCGAGCTCCTTGGCCAGGCCCTTGGTGAAGCCGCGGACTCCGGCCTTGGCTGCCGCGTAGGCGACCGAGCCGGGGCCGCCGCCGTTGTGCGCGGCCAGCGAGGACATGGTGATGACGCGCCCGGCCGCCGACTGCGTCAGATGCGGCAGTGCGGCCCGCACGGTGCGGAACGTCGACGTCAGATTCGTGGAGATGACCTGCTCGAAGTGGTCGTCGGACATCTCGGCGATCGTGGCCCGGCCGACCAGATGGCCCGCGTTGCAGACCAGCACGTCCAGGCCGCCGAGGAAGCCGGTCGCTTCCTCGACGAGCCGATCCACATCGCCCGTCACGGTGACATCGGCCTTGAACGCCTTCGCCCTGCGGCCCAGTGCCTCGATCGCCAAGACCGTCTTCGCGGCCTCGTCGGCGGAGGAGTGGTAGTGGACGGCGACATCGGCGCCGGCCTCGGCAAGAGCGACGGCGATGGCGCGGCCGATTCCGTGGCCCGCCCCTGTCACCAGTGCGCGGGAGCCGTTGAGATCAGCAGACATGAAGTGAAAACCTTTCGATATCCGGCCACCTGGGACCGGAACCGGTCACTTGAGACCGGCAGTTGCGAAGCCCTGCACGAAATAGCGCTGGCCGATGAGGAAGAGAACGACCATGGGAAGGGTGGCCAGCGTGGTGCCGGCCATCAGGAAGTGCCACTGGGGGCCGTTCTCCGTCTTGAAGACGGAGAGCCCGACCTGGATCACCCGCAGGCTGTCCGTACGGGTCACCAGCAGTGGCCACAGGAAGTTGTTCCACGACGATTCGAAGGTCAGCAGCGCCACGGTGGTGAGTGCGGGCTTGACCTGCGGCGTCATGATCCGGGCGTAGATCCGGAACTCGCCGAGACCGTCGAGCCTGGCCGCCTCCTCCAGTTCCACCGGAAGGTCCAGATAGAACTGGCGGAAGAGAAAGACCGCGAACGGAGTGACGGCGCCGGGAATGATGAGCGCCCACCAGGAGTCCAGCCAGCCGCTGCCGCCCTGACCGAAGATGTCGTTGCCGCCGGCCAGCGGCATGAAGCGGACGATCAGGAACTCGGGCAGCACCTTGGTGTAGGTAGGGATCATCAGCGCGGCGATGAAGGCGTAGAAGATGACCTCGCTGCCCCGGAACCTGATCCGCGCCAGCGCGTATCCGGCCATCGACGCCACCAGCACATTGATGACGGTGTGACTGAACGCGATGATGAAGCTGTTGCGTGCGTACGTCGCGAACGGCGCCGCCTTCAGCGCGTCGACATAGTTGCTGAACTCCCAGTGTTCCGGGAGCAGTCCGGCGTCCTGCGAGGCGATCTCGACCGGCGTCTTGAGCGATGTGAGCACCATCCACACGAACGGTGCCACCATCAGCAGTGAGACGACGGTGAGCGTCAGATAGAGCGCGATCCGGCCGACGGAGAGCGGCTTTCCCTTCGTCCGGGGCCGGTCCTTCCCCACAACCCCGCCCCTGTGCAGCTCAGTTGTGGCCACGGGTGCCTCCCATGATCCGTCGGTTGACCAGGGTGAAGCCCATCAGCAGTACGAACAGCACCAGTGACTGCGCGGAGGCGTAGCCGACGCGGAACTCCCGGAAGGCGGACTTGTAGATCTCGAACGTCATCATCGTGGTGCTGTTGGCCGGGCCGCCGTCGGTCAGGATGTAGATCTGGTCGAACGACTGGAACGCGCTGATCATCGACGTGATGAGCACGAAGAACGTCGCGGGCTTCAGCAGCGGCAGAGTGATCGAGAAGAACTGCCGCACCTTGGACGCGCCGTCCACCGAGGCCGCCTCGTACAGCTCCTTCGGCAGGGACTGCAGCGCGGCCAAGTAGATGAGCATCTTCATGCCGATGCCCTGCCAGATGCCGACCAGGATCACCGACGGCATCGCCCACGACGTCGAGGCCAGCCAGGCCGGGCCGTTGATCCCGAGGAACGAAAGTAGTGTGTTCAGCAGCCCGTTGCCCGGGTTGTAGATCCACAGCCAGACCAGGGCGATCGCGACGGTCGCCGTCACCTGGGGAATGAAGACCGCGGTACGGAAGATGCCCCGAGCCTTCAGCCCGGTGTGCAGCGCCAGAGCCACGAGCAGCCCCAGCATCATGCCGAACGGCACGGTGAAGAAGGTGTAGACGACGGTGTTGACGATGGACTTGCGGAACACCGCGTCGCCCAGCATGTCCCGGAAGTTGTCCAGGCCCACGAACTGCGGCGCCGTCAGCACGTCGTACTTCGTGAAGGCCAGAACCACCGACGCGACGACCGGCAGGCCGATCCAGAGGGAGGCGTGCAGCAGCGCGGGCGCCACCATCAGCATGCCGGCGCGTTGCCTGCGGCGCCCCGGGCCGGTGGGTGCCCGGCCGGTGCGTTTCTTCGCGACCGTGTGCTCGGTCGGGGAAGGCGGCCGCGCGGGCCTCGCCTTCACTACGGATGTCGCTGCCACAGTGACGGGTCCTTACATCCGGCCGATGGCGGCCTCGGCGAGCCGGCCGAGTTCCGCGATGGCGTCCTTCGCTGACTGGCCGCCCACGATGGCGGGCTCCAGCGTGGGCTTGATCTTTTCGCGGATCTCCATCCAGGCAGCGGTGCCACCCTCCGAGTACGCGTGGCCCATGCTCTGCAGGGAGAGATCGACGAACTTGTTCTCCTTCACATAGCTGGAGTCGCTGAGATCCTTCAGCCCGGGCACCGAACCTCGCTGCTTGGCCGCACCGAGGATCGACTCGGGCGTCGCGAGGTACTCGACGAGGGCACGGGCCGCCGCCGGGTGCTTGGAACTGGCGGACTGGGTGACAAGGGTGCCGCCCTGGAGCATCGCGGGCTTGCGGTTGGCGAGGACGAACGCGCCGAGCTTGTCTTCCTTGAGGAGTTCCGGATTCTGTTCCTCGACCTGATCCCACAGGGCACTGGTCGTCATCATCATCGACGCCTTGCCTGTCTGTACGTTGGTCGGGGCACCGGCGTCCGTCTTCTTGGCGTAGACAGCGGAGCCGTCCTTGATCAGGTCCTTGAAGAACTGCAGCGCCTCGACCCCGCGGGCGTCGGTGAACAGCACCTTCTTGCCGTCCTCGCTGAACAGCTGGCCACCGTTGGCGAAGAGGAAGGTCTCCCAGCACTGGCGCAGATGGATGGAGAACGGGTCGAACCCGATCCGGCCGTCCTTCGTGAGCTGCTTGGCCACGGCGCGCAGTTCGGCCCAGTTCGCCGGGGTCTTCTTGATGCCTGCCTCGGCGAAGTGGTCTTTGCGGTAGACGACGATGCGGGTGTCGAGGACGACGGGCAGTGCGTACAACTTGCCGTCGTACCGGGACGGTTCGAGGACCCGCTTCTCGTAGTCGTGCGCGGCGGCGAACTTCTCGGGCAGCTCCGCGATCGCCTTCTTCGCGGCGAACGGCGGGATCCAGCCCACGCCCATCATCAGCACGTCGGGCAGCAGTCCGCCCGCGAGCCCCGTGGTGATTTTCTCGTTGAGCAGGTCGTACGTGGTGTAGTCCACGTTCACCTTGACGTCCGGGTACTTCTTCCGGAACCCGCCGAGTATCTCCTTCTCCAACAGCGTCTTGCCGTCGGCGTCTTCGTAGATCGGGGTGAGCAGCGTGATCTCGCCTTCGACGGGGCCGTCGGCGGAGCCGGCCGTCGAAGTGCCGGTGCCGCAAGCGCTGAGGGCGGCGGCAGCGGTGCCGGCGCCGATGGCAGCAAGCAGCGACCGTCTTTTGAGTTCCATGGGACACCCCTTTTGAGGCGGAGACTGTGGATCGATCCAGCGCTGACAAATCGGCCACGGCGACAAATCGGCCATGGCTGAGAAGCACTGGTAAATCGATGCACTGATGCTAGGAAGCTCCTGAGAGGGACGTCAACAGTTGATGCGCATGAATTTTCAGGGGTGTTGACGGGTGTGCGGGTGAACAAAGTTCAGTAAATCGATACACTGATAGGGTCAGACGCGTTCCGAACCGGAGGTGGCATGGGCGGGGTAACGATCCATCAGGTCGCGGAGGCTGCGGGGGTCTCCGCGAGCACGGTCTCCAACGTCCTCAACGGGCGTACGGACCGTATGCAGGCGGCCACGCTGGCCCGCGTGGAGCAGGCGATCGAGCAGCTCAGCTACCGGCCCAACCGTGCCGCCCGGATGCTGCGCACCGGTCGCATCAAGGTCATCGGTCTCATCGTGCCGTCCGTCGCCAACCCGTTCTGGGGGGCGCTCGCCCGTGAGTTGGAGGCCATCGCGCTGGCCGAGGGCTATCACGTACTGCTCTGCAACAGTGAGCGTGATCCGGCCCGCGAGCTCAAGTACGGCGAAGAGCTGCTCGCCGACGGGGTGAGCGGAGTGGTGCTTTGCTCCTCGCTTCCCTCGCTCGAACATATGACACCGCTGCTCAGCCGCGGACTGAAGATGGTCGCCTTCGACCGCACGGCGCAGGCGGGCGATCCGCCGTCGCTGGCCTCCATCAGCGTCGACAACGCGATGGGCGCCGAGCTCGCCACCCGGCATCTGACCGAACTCGGCCACCGTCGGCTGGCGTTCGTCTCCGGCTCGGTCAACAGCGTCAACCGCCGCGAGCGACTGCGAGGCTTCCGGGCCGCCCTGGAGTCGGCCGGTCTCGACCCGGCCGAGGCGATCGTCTGGCCCGGCGCCGACACCGCCGAGTTCGGTGACAAGGATGCCGCGGAACTGGGGCGGAACGCCGCCAGGGAACTCCTCGGCGGACCGCGCCCGCCCACCGCGTTCGTCGCCATCAACGACATGTGCGCGATCGGGATCTGCCGGGGCGCCAAGGACGCCGGGCGCAGCGCGGGACAGGACGTCTCCGTGGTCGGCTTCGACGACATCCTCCTCGCCGACCTCTTCGAACCGCCACTCACGACGGTGCGCCAGCCACTGCGGGAGATGGCCGCGGAGACGTTCCAGCAGCTGCGGGCGCGGATCGACTCGGCGCCCGCGGCGGGACGGTCGCTGCTCATCCGGCCGAGGCTGGTGGTACGGGAGTCGACGGCCACGGCCCCGGCCGACGGGTCGAGCGTGGTCGGGCAGCGGTTGGCGGGCCGGTCCGCATAGTGGTGTTGACCGGACCACGGGGCAACGCGCCGACGAGGACTGCGTGACCCGCTTGGTCCGGCCGGTACGCATTGCGCATCCGGACGACGGAGGAGCGCAACGAAACTCGGACGCGACACCTTGTGGCGGCGTCGCGGCCACCGGCGTCGTGCGGGTGCCGCGCTCGGCCCAGCAGCCGGTCGGAACGACAGCACTTGGGCCTGCCACCATGCCGATGGACGGGGCGAGCCAACGGCGCCTACGGTGCCCGTCATGACCGAGATTGTTTCCCGCTGGCGGGAGTTCGAGAAGATGCTTGCGGCCGAGGGATTCGGCTGGGCACTGGCGTACGCTCCCGCCGACCTGCGCCAGGCCCGTTCGGCCGACCATCCCCACGGGGCCCGAGTGGACCATCTGCTGCCCGCCGACTACCGAGCCTTCGTCGCGGAAATCGGCTACCCGGTGTTCGGCTTCAGCTGCTACGACCGGGAGGGCATATCGTTTCTGCCGCCCGAGCCGATGGCTGTGCTCTCGACCATGGCCGTCGACCCCGACGGCCGCTTTCCCGAGGCAGTCGAGGGCGAGCCCACCACTTGCCCTCACGCGTTCTTCGCAGGCACCGACCTGTCCGATATTTGCGGCTACGCACTGGCCGAAAACGGGGTGTGGTTGGTCGAGGACTCCCTCGCCGTCACGCATCTGGGCAGCTTCACGAAGTGGCTGCTGGGCTTCCTGGCCGATCAGGAAGAGCGTGTCGCAGGCCTCGGCGCCGAGGAGTTCACCGAGCCCGACCAGGCAGCCGACCCGCACCGGCTGTTCGACTACTCCCTCAGCGGCTTCGCCGCGGGGGAGCAGTCACCGTACAGCGCAGCGGATCTGGAGCTGAGCTGGGTCGAGCAGCAGGCCGACGATCCGTACTCCTACGGGCTGATCGACGCGGAGGGGAGATGGCGCATCCCGATGGGCAAGCAGTACGTCAGCGTGCGGCCGTTCCGCGACGAAACCGCCGAGGTGATCCTCAATGTCCCAGGCAGCACCTACGCCGGCCCCTGGACCCGGATCGACCCCGACGGCCGGATCATCGGCATCTGATCGGCCGGTGCCCGTCCGACCCGATGGGGCCGGGACGGGCACGCCACGACCAGCTGTTGGGCCTGGCCCCGACCCCGGTGGTCGCCCTCCGGCGCGGTCGGAGGACGGCACCCGCGCCCGCCGCTCCGCAGCGCCGGTGCGGCTTGTCGGGGCCGGATCGTGGGCGGGAGCTGCCACGTGGTGGCGGTGGTGCCATACCGGTGGGGCGGTCGGGACCTACTTGGTGGGGCTTTGACCGTGCCGGGGAAGGGGGACGGCCCCCCGGCACGGCCGGCAGTGGCTCGACAGCCCGTCTCAGTCAGCTGAAGCCATCCATCCCAGCGCCTCGATGCCCGCGGCATCGCCGGACCGGCTCTCGTCGAAGACCGTCCGGTTGTCGTCCTCGACCCGGACGCCACCCACGTACACCCCGCGCCCGACGTACCGCTGGTCCGTGGCGTACCGCCACCGCAGCCGCACCTCCTTGCCGCGCCATGCGGTGAGGTCCGCGTCGAGGCGGTGCCAGACGCGGCCGGACCAGCCGGAGACCGAGCCCGTAGGATGCGGTTCGGGCTCCGGGTGGTGTTGACCGGTCATCGGTACGGTGGTGAACGGCACCGCCTGCCAGGTCACCCCCGCGTCCGCCGACGCCTCCAGGAAGAGGAAGTCGGACCCTGGCTCGGTGTCCCACCAGAGGGCCGAGCTCAGCCGGGCCCGCGATGACGCGAGACGCAGCGCGGGCAGCGTGAGCGTCGCGCTGGTGGCGCTCGCCAGCCCCGAGAACCACGCCGTACGTCCCCGGATGGGACGGACCGCGACGGCGCGCGCCATCTGGTTGGCAGTGGCGACGCGCGGCGCGCTGCCGGAACGCCAACTGCGCACCGGGTGCACCGAGTTGCCGAGGACGATCAGGAACGAGTCGGTCGTGGGGTCCAGGACCAGACTGGTGCCGGTGAAACCGGTGTGGCCTGCGGTCCGAGGGGTTGCCATAGCCCCCATGTACCAGTGCTGGTAGAGCTCGAAGCCGAGTCCGTGCGCATCGCCGGGGAACGCGGTGTTGAAGTCCGTGAACAGCAGGTCCACCGATTCCGCGGAGAGAATCCTCGCGCGGCCGTAGATCCCGCCGTTGAGCAGCGTACGGGCAAGGATCGCGAGGTCCCAGGCGCAGGAGAAGACTCCGGCGTGGCCCGCCACGCCGTCCAGGCTGTACGCGTTCTCATCGTGCACCTCGCCCCAGACCAGTCCGCGGTCGAGGCCGGACCAGGGGAGCCGGGCGTCCTCGGTCGCGGCGATCTTCGGCTTCCAGGAGGCCGGCGGGTTGTACCGGGTGCGGTGCATACCGAGCGGAGCAGTGATCTGCTCACGGAGCAGGACATCCTGCGTGCGGCCGGTGATCTTCTCCAGGACCAGTTGCAGCGAGATCAGATTGAGGTCGGAGTAGAGGTAGACCGCGCCGGGCGGGTTGGCGGGCACCTCGTTCCAGAGCAGCTCCAGCTTTCCCTCCCGCGTCGGTGCCGTGTACAGCGGAATCCAGGCACGGAAGCCCGACGTATGCGTGAGCAGCTGACGGATCGTGATGTCCTGCTTGCCGCCACCGGCGAAATCGGGCAGATACGAGGCAACCTTCGCCTCCAGCTCCAGGGTCCCGCGCTCGATCTGCTGCACAGCCAGGATCGAGGTGAACAGCTTGGACACCGACGCCAGGTCTAAGACCGTGTCCTCGGCCATGGCGATCTGCTGGTGGGGCGGGAACTCGACCCCGGTGTCGGTCTTCTCGTCGTACGCCGCGTAGCGCACGGCCTTGCCGATCGGGTGGTGCAGCGCCACTGTGCCGCCGCGCCCGGCGAGCAGCACCGCACCGGCGTACCAAGGGTGCTTGGGGGAGTCGGAGAGGAACTTCTCCGCATCTAAGACCAATTGGTCCAAAGGTTCCTGCAGCAACCCTGCGCGGGCGGCGGATCCGCGCCGCAGAGTCGGGCGTGCCTGCCCGGATGCCGCGCTCGTTCCGATTCCTTCGTGCATACCCGACAACCCCGCCCCCGACTCCATGGCCGACGCCTGCTCCGCGAACGGAATGGGCGCCAGGGCGAGTGCCCCGCCCAGGGCCAGCATCCCGCCGCCCAGCCTCCGCCGGCTGATCCCTCTGCCCGCCGCGTCCTCGGTCATCCGGAACCCCTTCCCGCTGCACGAAAGTAACTTTAGAAATTTCGTCCCGCAATGAAACTTCCTACCGCACGCGACATGGTTGTCGCCATCGACCGGGACGCGGCAGCGCGGGCCACGAAGAAGTGCCAGGCCCTCGCCAAGGCCAAAGAAGCTGTTGTCCAACCCCCGCTGGGCTCGGAACGCTGCCTGGTACGGCCGCTCGCTGCGTTGCCGAAATGCCCTAAAAGCTCCTTCCCGAAGCTCTCAAGGAGCAGGCACCAGACGCCCCGAACTGATCCAGCGGGAGTTGGACAACAGCTTCAAAGGTCAAACCCTGACGCCGGTCAGCCTGGCATGGGACGCCGACGCAGTTCTCACCGCGGCCCCGCTGCTTGCCGATCCTGACGATCAGGCGCGCACCAAGGGCATGACCATCCAGTCCACTATCGAGCACGACATCGACACCCTCCGAGGCAACACCCTCCGAGGCAACACCCTCCGTCTCAACCCCGCCTTCCTGCTGGACGCGCTCGGCAGGAAGAGGCACGTTCTCTGGCACGGCCAGCCCGGGCCGGGTGGGCAAGCCCGCGCGGCTGGCCCGGGTCGGTGCACCACCTCTCGCGAGAGCGCCCGGAGCGTGGGCTTTCCCCCACGAACTCCGCGATCTGCAGGTCCGTGTCCGTAGCGAGCAGCAGACACCCGAGTGGAAGGCCCGTTACGCGGTCCGCTCCGGGGGCGAGGGCGCCATCAACGAGTTCGCCCACGGACACGGCATGCGCCGCTGCCGCTACCGAGAAAGGCCGAAAGCCCACCTGTAACACGTACTCACGGCCATTGCCGTGAACATCGAACGCCTCAGCGGCCGGTCAGTGACCGAGGAAGCTTCTTCATCGAGACCGCCGACCGTCTTCCAGACCTCCCTGGACCAGAACGACATCCCCCGGCCGAAGTCCTGGCGGACTCTCGGTACCTGAGTCCGACCATCCAAGATCCCCGGCAGAGTCAAGGTGAGGCGACAGCACGCTCGTCGGCGCTCCGACTTGATCTGCCGACTTGTTCGTAAGATCAAGTCGATATAATCCGCGTATGGCTCATGTTTCCGCGGCCGAGCGCCGACCCCAGCTCATCAAGGCAGCCATCGACCTCATGGCGAGGAAGGGCGCGGCCGCCGGAAGCACGCGTGCTATCGCTGCCGAGCTCGGCGTCGCGCAGGCCACGGTCCACTACATCTTCGGCACGAAGGAGGACCTGTACCGCGCGGTCATGGACCAGCTGACCGAGGACCTGATCGCGCAGGTCGAGCAGGCGGCTCCCGAGGACGCCGGTTTCGAGGAGACTATCGCTGCACTGGCCGGCGCCCTGTGGCGCATGGTGAGCGAGGAGTCGACCAGCTACCACCTGCTGACGGAGCTGTCGTTGCTGGCGCTGAGTACCCCCAAGCTGAGTGAGGCCGGCCAGGCCCACTACCGCGGAGTCATCGAGGTGACGGCGCGGCTGATGGGCGAGGCGGCGACGCGCGCCGGACACGAGCTGTCCCAGCCCGCGGAGACGGTCGCTCGTTTCTTCCTCGCCAGCTTCGACGGGCTGACAGTACAGCACCTCTACGCACCGGACGCGGCCGCCGAAACCCTGGGTCTGAGGAGCCTGGTTTCCGCGACCACGGCTCTGGCCACGGGGCAGTTGGGCCTCGCGGAAGTACCGACGGACTGAATCGCCACAAACGGCCACGGCCACGGGCGCGCTATGCGTCCGTGTCCGTGGCCGTTTGGTTGAGCGGGGTGGGGCGGCTGTGGTCAGCCGGCCCAGACGTCCTCGACGTAGTGACCGGCCTCGGTGAGGGAGGTCAGCCAGGCGGCAGCCTCCTTGTCGGATGTGCCTGTGTTCTCGCGGTAGATTGCCATGAACGCCTCTCGCACTGCGGGGGCCATGCGGCGGCCGTCGCCGCAGATGTAGACCCGGCCGCCGGCTTCCAGCGCGGCCCAGACCTCTTCGCTCTCGCGCGCGATGCGGTCCTGGACGAAGCGGGCGCCGCCCTCGGGCGCGCGCGAGAAGGTGGGGCGCATGCTGACGGTTCCAGCCGCCTCAGCGGCTTCGAACTCCTCTCGGTGGAGGTAGTCGACGTCGGGGTGGTCGCAGCCGAAGTAACACAGCAGCATTCCGGTCGACCGGGTGTGCAGCCGGTCGAGGACCGCACCGCGGAAGGGCGCCAGCCCGGTGCCTGCGCTGACCAGGATGACCGGCGTGGACGGGTCCTTGGGAAGCTGGAAGGCCTCGCTGCACGGCAGCACCCGGGCCTGGAGGGTGTCACCGGCGGTCACGGTCTGGACGTGGTGCGATGCGATGCCGTGGAAAGTGCCCTCGCCGCTTCGGTGGGGTGCGGTGAGCAACGACACCATCAGGTCCACCTCGCTGGGAGAGGCCTCGGCGGACGAGGAGATCGAGTAGTGGCGCGAGCGCATGACCGGCAGCAGCTCCAGGAAGCGTTCGAAGGGCAGCTCGCAGGCGTGGTACTGCTCCAGCAGGTCCAGGACGCTGCGTCCGGCGGCCGTCACCTGCTCGCGGAAGGTCTCGGGGTGCGCCGCAGCGAGTTGGGCCAGGGGGCGCTTCTCGGGCGGGCAGGCGGTGTGCTCGGCGAGCACGGCGACCTGCTCCTGGGTGGCGGCGTCCTGCAACTCCACGAAGTCGGTCAGCAGTCGGCGCAGCGTCAGCGGGCGGTCGACGGGCAGGGTGTTGCGGCTGCGGCGGCGTGCCTGCAGTCGGACGGTACGGTCCAGGCCTAGGCCGAACCGGTCGGCGACCCGCTGCACGAGGGCGTCCGGGTTGCTCGGGAGCACGGCCAGGTGGTCGCCGGTGCGGTAGGCGACGCCCTCAGGCAGCCGCAGCCTCAGGAAACGCTTGGAGCGGCCGAGCTCATGGTCCATGTCGACGAGCTCGTACGCGTCGAGCACCTCCATCGGCTGTACGCCGTGCCGTGCCGCAAGTCCGTCGATGACCGACTCGGTGGTGTCCTGGATTTCGTAAAGGCCCTGGTCCTCCTCCGGCTCGGCGGCCGCTGCGGCCTGGGCCGCCGGGTCGCCGTACCGCCCCAGCAAGGCGGTCCACAGATCGTCCGTCCACCGGTCCACCGCGCCCGCGAAATCACCGGAGGCATCGGCGACGCCGCGCTCCAGCAGTGACGTGGCGCCGGCCGCCGCCAGGCGCTCGTCGATGAGGGTGGGGATCCGCTGATAGGTGGCCGCCCAGTTGCGGTCGCCGGCACCGAGCACGGCGTACTGGACACCGTCGAGCGAGCCGGTCTCAAGTCCCTCCAGCGACGCGACGAACTCAGCGGCGTCGTCGGTGGGCTTGCCGTTGTAGGAGGCGGCGACGATCACCACCGGGCCCTGCGTGGCGTTCAGCTTGCCGACGTGGCCGTTGAGGGGTGCCACGGACGGGGCGAACCCGTGCTCGGCGCCGGCCGCCGCCAGATCGCGGGCGATGCCCGCACAGGTGCCCAGGTTGGAGCCGTGCAGAACGGTGAGCGCGGTGCCCGCGGCCCTTCGGGCCGCAGGCCCGTCCTGGCCGGCGGGGGCGCTGCTCGTGGCGGCTGCAGGCAGACGGCGCTCGCCGCTGGTGCGCCGGGCCAGCTTGAGGACGAACTCCCCGGGCTTGATGGTGAGGGTCTGCTTGATCTTCAGCTGGTAGTCGGCGTGGTCGATCAGCCGGTAGCGGTGCACCAGCAGACCGAGCAGCATGGTGGCCTCGTGCAGGGCGAACTGGCGGCCGATACAGGCGCGTTCACCGTTGCCGAACGGCTTGTACAGGTGGACCGAGCGCTTCGCCTCCTGCTCGAGTGAGAAGCGCTCGGGGTCGAACAGTTCGACGTTCTCACCCCAGGCGGGGTCGCGGTGCAGGGCCGGGGCGTAGATCGTCAGCGCCTCGCCCTTGCGCACGGCGTACTTGCCGCCGATGACGGTGTCCTCAAGGGGCTCCACGCCGAAGCCTAGCGCGGTCGGCCACAGCCTCAGGCTCTCGTTGAGCACCTGGCGGATGTAGGTGAGCTTGCCGATGTCGCCGTAGTCGGGTTCCGGGGTGTCCGTGTCCCCCCACAGGGCGTCCACCTCGGCCTGGGCCCGCGCGAGCACCTCTGGGTGCTTGGTCAGGTAGTACAGGGCGAAGGACAGGGCGCCGCTGGTGGTCTCGTGCCCGGCGATGAGGAAGGTGATCACCTGGTTGCGGATGTTCGCGTCGTCCAGGAGCTCGCCGGTCACCGCGTCCCGGGTGTGCAGCATCCGACCCAGCAGATCGTCCGCGCTCGTGTCGCTGGACGCCCTGCGCTGCCGGATGACCTCGTCGACGAGGTCCGTCATCAGCCTGGTGTCCCGGCGGAACTGCTCGGCCTGCTTCCTCCGCAACACTTCCGTGCCCGGGAGGGACTGCAGCTTCTCCTGGGTGAAGACCAGCGCCCGTGACATCGCTTCGACGAAGGGGTGCAGCTTGTCACTGCGGAACGACTGGAAGTCGTAGTCGAAGCCGCACAGCCCGATGGTGTCGAACGTCAGCCGGGTCATGTCCTCGGCGACGTCCACTGCCTGCGCCCCGACGGCCCGGTCCCACTTCGCGACAAGGGATCGCGCGACCCGGAGCATGGTGCCGTGGTAACTGCGCATCGCGCCGAGTGAGAACGCCGGCATGAGGATGTCGTGGGCCTTGCGCCAGTTCGGCTCGTCGTTGAAGGCGGTGAACAGGCCGTCCCCGGCGAACTTGCGGATCTCGACCAGGTCCGGAAGCACGTTCTTGCGGAACCGGGACTCGTCCGACAGCTCTGTCACCAGATCCAGGCCGCCGACCATCACGGTCTCGGTCCCGAAGGCGCGGACCCGGAAAACCGGCCCCAACTCCTTGATCTCTTTCATCACCTGGGCGTGGAATTCGGCAGCGCTCTTGGGCCAGTTGAGCGCGTGGCCGATCAGGGGCAGCGCCTTGCGCTCGGGTATCACCTGGGCCATGCCCACGGACGCGTGAGTCATCAGCGTGCCTTTCGTTGCGCATCATCAATCGCTTCCCGACCAACATACAGACGATTTTGTCACTCGACCAAGTCCATCGATTGTGTCGAGCGACATGACCACGCGATGGAACTGCGGGCGGGCGGAAAACGTTGGTCGCCGTCGGCTGACATTCAACTTGGTCGATCGACCTGGTCGCTCGACCAAGTCGCATGCGCGCCACTCCATCCGCGCATTTCCCATTCAAAAGAACCCCGAGGTTCACGCCGTGATCACCATGCTTGCCGGACGGCTTCACCTGAACACGCTCGCGTTCGCCGTCGAGGAGGTGCCCATACCCGTTCCGGCTCCGGGAGAGGTGCTGATCCAGGTACGGGCCGCCGGGGGTGTGCCTCTCGGACGTCCACCTGATCGACGGCAGCATCAGCCCCTTCTTCCCTGTCGACGCGGTCACGCGCAGCCGGGCGATCACCCCGGCCACGAGGTCGCCGGCGTCGTACCGTCGCTGTCGATCCTTGCTGCGGAGCGGCAGGTCACGGGTGCGGGCCGGCACACGGCGTCCCTGCGGTTCGCGGAAAGCGTTCCGTTCACCGCGGCCCACGCGGTGGATGCGATGGACTGGAGAGCCGTCGACTGGCCGGTGGCTCACGCGGCTGCGATCGCCTGGCGCGCGGTGAAGGCGGGTGAGCCGCTCACGGTCCTGTCGCTGGAACCCGAGCTGTACGCGGGTACCGGCATCACTCCGCTGAACCCCATCTGACCCCGTACCCGGGGGCGAGTCGCCGCGGCGTATACCGGTTCAGTCCAGCCGCTGTCTCAGTGCGTTCCGGCGCTGTGGAGGTGGCCGCCACCAGTTCTCCAACTGATGTGCGTCCACGTGACGAAGTCCCGGCATTCATCGAAGTCGCCGGGTTCGCCTGCCACGCCGATATGGATAGGCGCATCATCGGGCAAGTCCTTGAGCGCGTCGCGAAGCTGCGCGGCGTTCCAGACCTGCGGGGTGTGCTCGAAGACGTCGGTCATGGGCACAGAGTGCCGAACGGACCGTGCTGTCAGCGAAGACACGGCTGTGCCCCGGGCCAGAGCACTGATCCGGGGCACAGGGGGTTGGGTAAAATGCTGATCACCGGTAGTGACACAGGCCCAGCCGGTGGACACCGTACCGGGGCGCGGCTGCGCGGTTAGCGCGGCCTCGTTCGGTAAGGAGCGGCGGGCGGCCGCGAGGTTGAGGGCCCACATCGTCGGCGGCGACATCGGATTCGGGGAACGCCCGGTGGGACGGCTCGCGCATCACCCGGTTCTGCCGCTCCACCGCTTCCGCGATGCCCGGGTCCACCCGGGACGGCGGCGCGGCCTGGCGGTCGTGTCGGCGGCGAACGTGGTGCCGTCCCTGGAAGTGATGTTTGTCCTGTCGGTCTTCGGAGCGTGCGGGGTGGGAGACCGCGGCCGATGACCGCCTGTGCGGGTGGTCGCTACGGCCGGGTGAAGGTCATGTGCGTGACGCCGCTGGGGGTTGTCACGGACTCGGCCTGGAAGCGCTTCTCGAGACTTTCGAGTCCGTCCCACAGGCGTTCGCCACGGCCCAGAACGATCGGGACGATGGCGATGTGCAGATGATCGATGAGGTCTTCGACGAGGAACTCGCGGATCGTGGTCGGCCCGCCACCGATCCTCACGTCCA